>CAJQNY010000121.1 GCA_905479805.1 uncultured Arenicella sp. | reverse complement strand
GTAGCCTGCAAAGCAGCGATTTAAGTATCCCATACCAAGCCACCAGCTTGAATACCTTGGTGCAGATGGTCGTGAATAACGTGGGCATAACATTGCTCCCTGAAATGGCCGTACGCGCGAATATTACTCATGATACCGACGCTGAGATTCGCCAGTTGAGTACTAAACGTGATGTGTCGCGGACCATCGCTTTGGTCTGGCGTAAGAATTCTCCCCGAGCTAATGAATTCAGCCAGCTAGGCGCATTGATTAAAGAGCTACGCTAGAGCGACCGGTGAACCTATGAACAGTCACCCTGCAAATCCTACTCTTTGTTTCGATCACGTCGTCGTTGCGGTTGGCTGTCTTGATAAATCGGTGGAGAGATTCATTAGCTCTGGCTTCCACGTAGAGCTAGGGGGCGTGAATGGGCCGACTGAGAATGCACTCGTCATTTTTGAAGATGGCAGCTATATAGAATTAATTGCCTTACGATCCCGCTTTTTTCAACGACTAATAAGGGCGTCAGGTTCAATCGGACTGCTTGATCTTTTCTGGAAGTTCAAACCAACATTAAAGCTTCGATTCATTATGTGGTTTGCAGGGAAGGGCGGATTGATTGATTGGTGTTTACGTTCTTCTGATCTGGGAAATACAAATGACTATTTGGGGCAAGGCGGCATAGAAGTGAGTGAAGTCGGCGAGTTTGCTCGTACTCGGCCGGACGGTGAGGTGGCTGAATGGTTGTTGGCTTCACCGCTGCAGCGACAACACCCCTTTTTAATTCAAGACTTGAGCTCTCGGTCAGTGCGAGTGCCCTTAGCGAACTCTACCGCACATCGTAACGGCGTTGTGGGGATTGGCGCGATTATTGTAAATGGCAACCGCTATCTCAATTCCAGAACTGAAGCCGGCTACTTCTTCGCCAAGGGCAACACCATGGCGGGGCGACACAATACGATCACCTTAGAGCTTAGCGGTATCGCTGAGGGGGCTGAACTGCCATCGGATCTGGGTATCAATATTGGGCCCTTTGATAGCTCAAGCCAGAAGTCCGTTAGCTGACTGTTTATCCGCTAGAGTAGAGCTTAGCCCGTACTGATTTTCTGTGATCTTTGGGCGTAACGCCGCTTAGCTTTCTGAATAAGCGAGTAAAGTAACTGACGTCTAAATAGCCTACCCGGTAGGCGATTTCTTTAATACTAAGGCTGGTGCTTTGTAATAAGTCTTGGGCGACTTCAATGCGACGCGCTTGCAAATACTGTTTCGGGGTCATGTCGGTCGCAACCTTAAAGCGACGACTAAAGTTTCTCGTACTCATGCCAAACAGGCTCGCCAATTTTTCAATGGAAATTGCGTTTTGTTGTAAATGGTTTTGAATCCACAATTGAGCCTGAAGGATCGCTTCGTCTGGATGATTGGTATTGTCCTCCTCGGTAAAACTAAGCTGGTCGAAGGGTTGCCTCACTTCATGGGAGAAGTGTCGTGCTAAGTGATCAGACACTTCGCGACCAAAGTAACGGTGCACATGGTGCAGCGTCATGTCAGTGAGGGCGTTAATGCTAGCCGCGCAATAAATACGCCCAGCCACAGTGATGAAGTGTTGGCGTTTTAAATGTACTTTCGGGTAGTCCTTGGCAAACTGCTCAAAGTAGTACCAATGCGTGGTAGCCGGTTTGTCATCCAAAATACCCGACTCTGCAACAAAGCATACACCCGTGCCCGTGGAATTAATGATCGCCCCGTGTTCGTATTGCCGACGCAGCCAATCTATTAGTGTCTTGTTGCGCTGTATCAAGGGTCTTGGGTTACGCCACAGCGCGGGCAGGTAGATCATGTCGTAAAGATCGTCACCGATTAGTTTATCGGGTAGTAGAGATAGCCCAGACGCCAAATTTGTTCTCTTCAATTCGACCGCCACCTTTACCAATTCAAGTTGTTTCACCTTCGTTGATGGCGTTGATGTAACTGGCCTATTGGCTCGATTGATGGTTCGTATTCTTTGGTTTGCAGCAAAAAGTAATTCATAGGCATTACTCATGCTGGTTGCCAACATATTTGGGGTGATTACAAATGCGACTTTCATACTGTTTGAGGGGCTCTGGCTTTGGTTAAAGAACGAAGCAGCAAAACATTGCGGCCCATTAGCGCTATATTATGGCCTATTAGCCACATTATCGACCAGAAATGACGAATATACTAGCGGCCTAATAAAAGCACTCACGCTAATTATCGGCGATGTGGCCCGCGCTACACCGCACTAATTATCGATACACTTTCGGAGATTTTAATGAATCGATTACCAGTTATCGTCGGCTTTGGCGGATATAACGCAGCAGGTCGTTGCTCTTTTCACCACGCTTACCGGCGCACTGTATTGAACAGCATTTCAGCCGAGCAGCAGCAACGAACCTTATTGAGTCTTGCCTCAATAATGAAGCTGGTCGAATTTCAAGATGGTAAGTATGTTGATCAGTCCGGGGAATCACTCAGTGCAGCGATGGTAGCCGAAAAGTACCGGACTACGATTGAACAGAACACCTTGATTCGACGCATCCATGAAGGTCTTTTTGATGCCGATAACGTACCGCTTTCACGCAGTATGGAATTTAAAGATGTGCAGCAAACCACCTTTAGTATGCGACGCAAGGACTTGCCTAAACCTGTTCCAGATAACTGGACCGTTGACACTATTGATGACTCACAGGTGCAAGTCTCTATGGCAGGCGAGCTCTCAGTTAAAATGACATCGTTTCGAAGCATGGAGGTGCAGACAGCTGGTATGCTGCCAACAGGCTTTGAACCCGCTGATCAATATAGTTCGCGTTTCCATCCACGTGGACTCCAAATGTCTATTCTTGGTGCCTCAGATGCGATTAATTCCATGGGGATTCCATGGCAGACGGTATTAGACAGTGTCGCGCCAGATGAAATTGCATCCTTTGCTAGTAGTGCCTTAGGCCAGACAGATGAGCACGGATTAGGTGGTTATCTGCAGGCTCGATTACGTTCGGATCGCCCAAGCTCGAAACAAATGGCACTCAGTTTAAACTCGATGCCGACTGATTTCGTGAACGCTTATGTTTGCGGTAATGTAGGGTCGACCGGCAGCATGGCTGGTGCTTGCGCCTCATTTTTATACAACCTTCGTTTAGCTGTTGATGATATTGCAGCAGGGCGGCACCGAGTGGTTATTTGTGGAGCAAGCGAAGCACCTGTCACCCCGGAGGTTATTGAAGGCTTTGGCGCTATGAGCGCGTTAGCTACGGATGAACGTCTTGCCAAATTAGATAATACCGATACGCCAGATCATCGTCGCGCGTCACGCCCCTTCGCTGAGAACTGTGGGTTTGTAATGGGCGAGTCAACTCAATACTTTATCCTGATGGATGATGAATTAGCCATAGAGCTTGGTGCGGAAATCTATGGGGCCGTTACCGATGTATTTGTTAACGCCGATGGTTTCAAGAAATCTATCTCGTCACCCGGCGCTGGAAATTACATCACTATGGCGAAGTGTGTTGCATCGGCCAAAGCGATTTTGGGCGAAGAAGCGGTGCGAGAACGAAGTATGATTCAGGCGCATGGGTCGAGCACACCGCAGAACCGCGTCACTGAGTCTATGATTTTCGATAAAGTTGCACGTGGCTTCGGCATCAATGACTGGCCGGTTGCGGCAGTCAAAGCCTTCGTGGGTCATCCTTTGGGACCGGCCAGCGGCGATCAGCTATCAAATACACTCGGAATCTTTGCAGATGGAATTATTCCAGGAATTAAAACGGCTGAAACATCCGCTGATGACGTCCTAGATGAGCGATTGGATATTTGTTATCAAGACAAAAAGGCCGACATTGATGTTGTTTTCCTTAACTCTAAGGGTTTTGGCGGTAACAACGCGACGGCGACCGTTATCGCACCGAGTGTGGTCGAGAAAATGTTGGATAAACGATATGGCTCAGAGACAATTGCCATCTACCATGAGAAACGTGAGGCAGTCCGTGCCGTCGCAAAGTCTTATGATGAAGAAGCGGTAAACGGCAATCTAAACGTCATTTACAATTTTGGGAAAGGGATTATCAATGAAGAGAACCTAGAGTTGAACGAGGAGAAGTTGTCGGTCGCCGAATTCCAAAACTCCGTGAACCTGAATTTTGAAAACCCATATGCTGATATGGTTTGAGGCTTTTCAGTGAATCCATTTTTCCCAAAGACAAGGCGAAATAGGGCACTTGTATGCAAAAGTTCCTAGAACCAGCCCTGATTCTACGTGGTGATTACGCGAGTCTTGAACCACTTAACGCAGAGCATGAGCCGGAATTGATAGCGGCTGCAAGCGATGGGGCTTTGTGGGAGTTGGAATTCACCATTGTGCCATCTCCACAAACCACTGCGCAGTATATTCAACAGGCGTTAGCCAGCAGGGCTGCTGGGCAACAACAACCGTTTGTGGTTAGACGCTTAAACGACAATAAAATTGTCGGCTGCACTCGGTTTTATGAGATGCAACAAGAACATAGGAATTTGTCGATCGGTTACACCTGGTATGCCCATTCTGCTCAACGCACCGTAATAAATACTGAGTGTAAGAAGTTACTCTTAGCGTACGCATTCGAACAATTGAACTGCATCAGTGTGATGTTTCATACCGATGATCAAAATGTTCGCTCTCAGGCAGCGATATCACGCCTGGGAGCCAAGCAAGATGGAATATTACGCAACCACAGAATCGTTCCAAGTGGTCGATACCGTCACACTTGGCAGTACTCAATCATCGACAGCGAATGGCCTGAAATAAAAGCGAATTTAGAAGAAAAGCTTAGACTAATCAGCCAACGTTAGGCTAGCCGGGAGGCTATCCTGACGTCTATCCTGACGTCTATCCTGACGGATAGCCATCAATCGTTATTCTTTGATTGTTTCTTTTTGAGTGCTTGTTTCGCGAGCTTGTGTTTTTGTGCGGCAATCTGACTGTCCGTCCCAATATGTGTTTCCCCTCTGAGCTTGGCTAATTGAACTTGTCGTTCTCGCTCGGAGAAGCGCGCTTTTTGTTCATCCGTTAACAGTTCATAGCACCGCGGACAACTCACGCCAGGCGTGTATTTATCAGACTGTTTATCTTCCTCAGTAATCGGGTAGCGGCACGCATGACACTGATCGTACTGACCTTTTTCGAGATCATGATTTACCGCGACACGCTCGTCAAAAACAAAACACTCTCCATTCCATAAAGTGTCCTTAGTATCAACCGTCTCAAGATATTTGAGTATCCCTCCCTTCAGATGATAGACCTCGTCAAAGCCTTGTTCCTTCATATAAGCCGACGCTTTCTCGCAGCGAATGCCTCCGGTACAAAACATAGCTACCTTCTTGTCGGTGTTAGGATCTAGCTTGTCTTTGACATAATCTGGAAATTCACGGAAGGTTTCGGTGTGTGGGTTTATCGCATTTTCAAAGGTTCCTATACCGTATTCGTATTCGTTGCGAGTATCGATCAGAATGGTATTGGGGTCGCTGATCAGTTCATTCCAATCTTCTGGGTCGACATAGGTTCCCACCACCTTATTGGGGTCGATTCCTTCCATGCCCATGGTCACAATTTCATTTTTAAGCTTCACCTTGGTTCGATGAAAAGGCGCGACAGCGTGAAACGACATCTTGCAGTCAATGCCGGCAAATCGCACATCAGCCTGCAGCCATTCTAAAAAGTCATCAATGGCCTCAGGTTGCCCAGCAACGGTACCGTTAATGCCTTCGCGTGCGAGCAGTAGCGTTCCGCGAATGGACAGCTCATTGAGTTTATCTTGCGTAGGTTGACGCAGTTGCTCGTAATCTTCTAAGGCCGTGAACTTATAGAGAGCACACACGGCAATAGGGTTGCTAGGGCTAGGCGTATTACTGATTGAGGCTTGCTGTGATTCAGCTACTGATGCTGACGATGTTTCTTTATGCATTGGATTTCTCGGCAACCAGAACGTAAATCTGGCGCTTAAGGTCGTTGTCTTTACCGGTCGTACGTTACCCGCGCATGGTATCTCATCTTCGTAAGCTAAGAAATCAATGAAATGATTTTTTGACTGATGATTTACATGTTAGACGCTAAAAACAAACAAATCACTTACAGTCATGATACTAACCGCGTTCAGTTCCATCCTCGTTCCCAAGCCACGCTTTCAATCAACCAGCTTTGTTGATTATCTAGCGACCTCAACACAATTGAAAACTGATGCGTGTCGGCCTTAAGCCGAGTGATGTCACCGCCAAGTGCTGCGGCACTTGATGCCATGGCCGCGGATAATTCAACAGTCGCCAGGTCATCTTGTATGTTGAGTTCATTGATCTTGCTCAAAATATGGATGTTCTGGTTGCGCACGTATTGCAATTGAATAAGACGGCGAATGTCCTTCTTGCTGTGCCCCTGGTGATCTTGGTAGTCCTCAGCAACATGTTGCATGAAATCGCTGACCGACCTTCTTTCAACAGCTTCCTCGAGCAATGAAAGAGTGTGCATTACACGTTCTTCCGGGCTTTGTGGGTCTGAAGAGCCGCAAGCGCTCAGGAAACACAACACGACCCAAAGGGATATC
The DNA here is from genome assembly GCA_905479805.1 of uncultured Arenicella sp. Classification (GTDB taxonomy): domain Bacteria; phylum Pseudomonadota; class Gammaproteobacteria; order Arenicellales; family Arenicellaceae; genus Arenicella. The sequence continues at coordinate 11,724 of CAJQNY010000121.1, read as the reverse complement.
GCTCTACTGAAATAGCTTAACGGTTCAGTTTTCATATCGGCTCTAATTTATGCTGATGTCTCTTAAGGCTAAATAATCGCATATCAAACAGCGTTCACCTACTACCAATTCTTGTAAGTGCGGATATACTGCGCTGATGAATTACCTGAGCCACCTATTTTTTTCCCAGCGGACACCGTATTCCATGACAGGGAACTTGATGGGGGACTTTAAGCCGAGCGCTGAATTACTAAATAGCTTGCCACCTGAAGTCATTCTGGGTATCGAAAACCATCGCTTGATCGATAGGGCGACAGATACCTTTGAGCCGGTGAAAAGCCTCCGCCATTTGTTCTCGCCCCAAAGAAGAAGATTTGCCGGTGTGGTAACCGATATCGCCTTTGATTATTTTTTGATTAAGCATTGGTCTAGGTTTGAATCAGCCGATTTTTCGGAGTTCATTGATTCCTGTTATATGGGTTTAGCACAATGCCGAGAACTGATGCCGGAACGAATGTCATATGTTACGGGCAAGATGGAAGAGCATGATTGGCTGAGTTCCTATGAGTCTTTAGAAGGGATCGCAGTAACCATTGATCAAGTGAGTAAACGCATTCGCTTTCAAAATAATATGGCGGGTTCTATTGAGGAAGTAGAACGAAATTATGAAAGAATTGAAGCCGTTTTTTTGTTGCTCTTCGAGCATTTACAAGGTGTGGTGAATGAGGCGGGCATAGAGAAAGTCAGATAGCCGTTAAAGTGCGGATTTCATTGATTATTTGCGAGGATTATTAATGGGTAAAAAAGGCTAAAAAACCCTCATTATTCTTTGACAGATGTAGTACCAATCTATATGATTCGCCCAAATTCGAAACAACTAATTTGAATGTGGTTATACAGCTTTTTAATTTATACAGCTTTCTATTGAATATTCAGAGAGCGCTATAAAATAGCGTTAAGAAGCAAATAATTTAACTTAGACCACATTCCTAACCAGCGAGGCAAACCATGGCTGTACAAAAGAGTAAAAAATCAGTATCACGACGCGGTATGCGTCGCTCTCACGACGCGATGGCTGAGCCTACGTTGTCTACCGATTCAATGACTGGTGAAATGCACCGTCGCCACCAAGTAACTGCAACTGGTTATTATCGTGGTAAGAAAGTGGTTAATGTAAAAGAAGCGAACTAAACGCATCAATATAAGGATATAGTAAAGGCCTCGAAGTACGAGGCCTTTTTATTAAATGTCAAACAATCTGACGACAATCGCGATCGACGCGATGGGCGGAGATCATGGTCCGATAGTGACTGTGCCCGCTGCCATAACCTTTCTAAGGAAATCTGCCAATAAAGCGCAATACAAAATTGTATTGGTAGGCTTAATTGATCAGATAACGCCGTTAATTGAACAGCACAAAGCGAAAGATCTTCTGGTTAACGACTCTTTGTCTGTATTAGTGGCAACGCAAGTTGTTGAAATGGATGAGCCGCCTGCGCAGGCTCTTAAAAAGAAGAAGGATTCTTCTATGCGCGTTGCCATAAACCTCGTCAAAGAGGGTCACGCACAGGCGTGTGTCAGTGCTGGGAATACCGGCGCTTTAATGGCGACCGCCCGATTTGTATTGAAGACAATTCCTGGTATAAATCGGCCTGCGATTATATCCAGCATGCCGTGCCGCGATACTTCAACCACCGTTCACATGCTTGATTTGGGCGCTAATGTGGATTCAAGCCCAGAAATGTTGGTGCAGTTTGCAATTATGGGGTCGGTTATCACTAAATTTGTCGATGGCAAGGACCAACCCTCCGTGGCATTGCTGAATGTCGGTGCTGAAGAAATAAAAGGCAGCGAGAAGGTTAAAAAAGCATCAGCCTTACTAACCGAAAGTAATCTTAACTATGTTGGCTATATTGAGAGTGATGAAATATTCTCGAGTAAGGTCGATGTGATTGTCTGCGATGGCTTTGAAGGCAATGTCGCCCTTAAGGCCAGTGAGGGTACGGCATCAATGTTATTGAGTATACTTAAGGAAGAATTTACTCGAAATTGGCTCACAAAGTTACTCGGCGCTGTTTGCAAACCAATTTTTGCGCGCATGCAGTCCCGTTTGGACCCAAGAAGCCATAATGGCGCCACACTGATTGGCTTAAATGGTATTGTCGTTAAGAGTCATGGCGGCACTGATGAGTTTGGTTTCTTGCATGCTATTCAAGAAGCTAGCAGCCAGGCCAAACAAAATGTTATCTCACATATCAGCGAAGAAATAGCATTCCTGACTAAGTAATTTCGAGAATTTATATATTTAAAACAATAACTTAATTAATATACTTAAAGGATATTATTATGTCATTATCGATTGTTTTCCCCGGCCAAGGCTCACAGGCCTTAGGCATGATGAGCGACCTCGCAGTACAGCATAGCTTAGTCAAAGAACTGTTTTCAGAAGCTTCAGAAGTACTTGGAACTGATCTCTGGAGTTTATGCCAAGAAGGCCCCATTGAAACGCTCTCACAGACTGAAAATACTCAACCCGCATTACTGACAGCAGGGCTCGCTAGCTGGCGCGTGTGGGAATCATTAGGCGGTACAACGCCGAGCATCATGGCCGGTCACAGCCTAGGCGAATACACTGCACTGGTTAGCGCTGGCGCTATTGCTTTTGCTGACGGCGTGGCATTAGTGAGAGATCGGGGCCGCTATATGCAAGAAGCGGTGCCTGCCGGCGAAGGTGCGATGGCCGCTATTATTGGCCTTGAAGACCAACAAGTTATAGATGTTTGCGCCCAGGCCGCCGATGGTGACGTGCTTCAGGCCGTCAACTTCAACGCTCCAGGGCAGGTAGTGATTGCGGGTTCAGCCTCAGCGGTAGAGCGCGGCATTGAACAATTAAAAGAAGCTGGGGCGCGTCGAGCGTTGCCATTGCCAGTCAGCATTCCTGCGCACAGCAGCCTTATGAGCAGCGCATCAGCTCGGCTGGCTGAACGAATTGCTTCTATCGATATCGTCATGCCGACGATACCTGTTATGCACAATTGCAATGTCGAGATTGCCACTTCACCCGAACAGATTGCGCAAAACTTAGTGACTCAACTGGATTCACCGGTTCGATGGGTTGAATCTATTCAAGCCATACACCAGGGTGGCGTTAGCCAGTTTATTGAAAGTGGTCCCAGCAAAGTACTTGGCGGCATGATTAAAAGAATTGTGAGTGGTGTGTCGATTTCTTGTATCGAAAAGCCAGACGCATTTGAAACTCTCATCAATAGCTAGTGATTTAATAAAGAGGTCTATATGTTTGATTTAACTGACAAAATTTGTTTGGTAACTGGAGCAACTCGAGGCATTGGCCAATCAATTGCACAGCAATTGGGAGCCAGAGGCGCCACAGTGATTGGTACCGCAACCTCAGAGGCTGGGGCAGAAAGCATCTCGGCAGATTTGGCATCAGCCGGAATATCAGGGGCAGGGCGTGTTCTAAATGTGACCGACTCTGAGTCTGTAGACGGGTTAATTAAATCAATTACAGAAGAGTTTGGTGCGATCGGCGTTTTGGTCAATAATGCTGGCATCACGCGTGACAACCTAATGATGCGCATGAAGGAAGATGAGTGGGATGACATTATGTCAACCAATCTCAAATCCGTTTATCGGCTATCCAAAGGCGTATTACGCGGCATGATGAAGGCTAGAAACGGCCGTATTATTAACATCACCTCAGTAGTAGGGGTTATGGGGAATGCCGGGCAAGCTAATTACGCGGCGGCGAAAGCCGGAGTTATTGGTTTCACCAAGTCACTGGCGCAAGAAATCGGGTCTAGGGGAATTACCGTTAATGCGATTGCCCCGGGTTTCATTAATACCGATATGACCAAAGCGTTAACTGAAGAGCAGGTTGCTAAGATGACAGCGGGCATTCCAGCTGCACGCTTAGGTGAGCCAGAAGACATCGCAGCGAGTGTTGTATTTCTAGCTTCAGACGAGAGTTCTTACGTTACCGGCACAACAATGCACGTTAATGGCGGAATGTACATGACATAAATATGCTTATAGGGCATATCAATATAACTATTTGTCATGTGATTAGGGTATATTTATTTTGCAAATGTGCAGCATTTTTATATAATGCGGCGCACACAGACAACGGCTGGATGAAGTCATAGCGGTTAAACCATCATTGGGTTTAGCTTCTCATTTCATTCGGTATGTTAATTGGCTGAATATTTGTAGGGTTGGGGAATCTCATAGTGAGCACCTAACAATACTTATAGGAAGCCGTTTTATAGCTCCCTTAAATAGAGGAAATTAAAAATGAGCAGCATAGAAGAACGCGTAAAGAAAATTGTAATTGAGCAGTTAGGTGTAAATGAAGACCAAGTAGTCAATAGTGCTTCATTTGTAGACGACCTAGGTGCCGATTCCTTGGATACTGTTGAGTTGGTTATGGCTCTTGAGGAAGAGTTCGAAACAGAGATTCCAGATGAAGAAGCAGAAACAATCACAACAGTTCAGTTGGCGATTGATTATGTAAATAAAGCAAGCGCTTAATATTTGCATTTAAAGATATCAAAGGCTGCTACCGAATTCGGTAGCAGCCTTTTTTATGTTCAAGACAAACGGCATGCCGTCGACAGACGGACTAGGCGCCTCTTAATGATGCACCTAGTAGCAGGGCGACCCACTATTGCCGATTATTAATAGATAACCGCCGTGCTGCATAGACATATGTCAGCAATGCTGTGTTCTTTTATTCGAACATGGTGCGCAATTTCTTTTATAATCGATAACAAGATTTATCATGCCAAATTGGCTGTATTAATGCGAAACGCTGAAGATTCGCTAACTATTAAATATTATGACTAAACGAAGAGTTGTTGTTACCGGGATTGGAATTATTTCTCCAGTTGGCTTAACCCTGAAGGAAAATTGGGAAAATATAGTTAATGGTGTGAGTGGTATATCAAAAATCGATCGGTTTGATACTGAAGGCTTCGCATGCAAGATTGCAGGCGGAATATCTAACTTTGAACCTAGTGATTGGATGCCAGCCAAAGAAGCACGCAAGATGGATCGTTTTATTCAACTCGGTATGGCGGCGAGCTTAGACGCGTTCAAGGATTCAGGCTTAGAAGTGACCGAAGAGAATGCTGAACGCATAGGCGTTTATGTCGGCTCCGGAATCGGTGGAATCGAAACGATTGAAAAAGCCACGATGACGCTTAAAGAGAGAGGCCCGAGACGCGTATCGCCGTTCTTTGTGCCCAGCGCCATCATTAATATGATCTCCGGAAATCTATCAATTTCCTTAGGATTAAAAGGTCCGAACCTTTCCATGGTCACAGCCTGTACCACAGCAACCCATGCCATTGGCGATGCTGGCAGAATGATTGAGTACGGCGACGCTGACGTGATGGTAGCCGGTGGAGCTGAATCAGCAATTTCTGAGACAGCTATCGCAGGGTTTTCCAACGCCCGAGCGCTGTCTACACGAGACTGTGACCCAGCATTAGCTTCCTGCCCGTGGGATCAAGATCGTGACGGTTTTGTTATGGGAGAGGGCGCCGCTACGCTGGTATTAGAGGAATATGAGCATGCTAAGGCTCGTGGCGCACGCATTTATGCAGAGTTAACGGGTTTTGGTATGAGTGGCGATGCCTACCATATGACCTCGCCTAGCCCTGGCGGTGAAGGTGGGGCGCGCTGCATGCTGAATGCCATGCGTTACGCAGGCTTAAACGCCGAAGATGTACAGCATTTAAATGCGCACGGCACCTCAACCCCGCAAGGTGATTTAGCCGAAACACAAGGTATTAAATCGGCATTTGGCAGTCATGTTGACAGTATGACTGTTACCTCAACAAAATCTATGGTGGGGCACTTGTTAGGGGCCGCCGGTGGCGTTGAAGCGGTGTACACCATAATGGCCTTATACGACCAAATTGCGCCGCCAACCATCAATTTGAATAATCCATCGCCCGATTGCGATTTGGATTATGTTGCCAATACCGCACGTGAAATGAAGATCGACAATGCCTTAACCAATTCATTTGGTTTTGGCGGCACCAATGGAACACTTGCTCTCAAGCGTTTTGTGTAACGCTATTATCGCTGCTCATGCATTTTGTTAATGGAAAATCATCAACGCAAATCTCTATTCACGATAGAGGTTTGGCCTACGGGCAATCAGTTTTTGAAACCATCGCGGTAGTTAAAGGAAAGCCATTATTGCTCAAGAAACATATGCAGCGCTTGTACAGTGGCTGCGAACGGCTGTTAATCCCTCTCAATAAAACTAGGCTTGTTGCAGAGATTAGTGAGGCCTGTCAGCAGGCTTACGCAAAAACCGAAACTGACAGCTTTGTATTGCGGGTCAGTGTCACCATGGGGGAGGGCGGCCGTGGCTATCGCAACCCCTCTGAGCCTAAGTCTACGCGGATACTATCCTTTAGTGCCTACCCCTCTGTGCCGAAAGAAAACTGGCTAGACGGTATTCACTTAGGTATGGTCACTATTCGGCTCGCGCAGCAACCCGCCTTGGCGGGCATTAAGCACAGCAATCGCTTAGAGCAAGTCATCGCGCGTTCACAATGGAAAGACGGTTGGGGCGAAGCAATTCTGTTAGATGACATGGATTCCGTTATCGAAGGAACCCAATCAAACTTATTTGTGTTGAAAAATGGCATGCTACGAACGCCTGACCTAAGCGCGTGTGGTGTGGTTGGTGTGATGCGTGATTACATTCTGGCTAACGCATCACGAATTGGCGTTGCCACGCAAATAGGCAGGTTAACCGTTGCCGATTTGGAAGCTGCTGATGCCATCTTGATGTGCAATTCATTGATTGGCATCTGGCCGGTAAAACGCTTCTACGGACAGGAATATGAAAACTTTAAACTTAGTCACAAACTATTAGGATTACTGAGGGACGATGGCGTTATTCCGACTCATTAGAATTAGTTTTTATGCCTTATTTCTGCTCGCAGTAGGAATTGGCTATTACGTGTACATTCAGGCACTTTCAAAACCCCTGGAGAACCGCCAGCTGCAGGTAAATATTCCTTCAGGGGTGGGCGTTTCTTGGTTGGCTAACCATCTCGAGCAACAGGGCATCATCGACAGTAAGTACGTTTTTCGTGCCTATGTTTGGCTAAACAGCAAAGACCTCACGATCAAAGCGGGCGAATATACCCTGCTCGATATCGACAGTATCCCTGACCTGGTAAGCAAGGTGGAAAGCGGCAAGGTAATTCAATATGCCATCACCTTAGTTGAAGGTAAGACCTATAAGGAGTATCTGGCTCTGTTAAAGTCCCAGAAGCGCTTGGAAAACGAATTAGAGGGAATGAGTACCGCGCAGATAATGCGTGCCGTAGGGTCACCTGGCAAGCATCCTGAAGGGCAGTTTGCCCCGCAAACCTATTTTTTCGAAAATGGATCCAGTGATCTCGATGTGCTCAAGCTAGCACATAATCGCTTGAACGACGTCGTTGCAGAGGCATGGGAAAATAGAGCCGACGACGTTGAGGTTAACACAGCCTATGAATTGCTTATTTTGGCTTCAATAATTGAAAAAGAAACTGGCGCAGCCATCGAAAGGCCATTGATATCCGGCGTGTTTAATAACCGTTTAAGAATTGGCATGAAGATGCAGACTGACCCGACGGTTATCTACGGTATGGGCGATAAATACAAAGGCAATATTCGTCGTCGCGATCTCACTACCGATACTGAATACAATACCTATACACGCTATGGCTTGCCGCCTAGCCCTATTGCGATGGCTGGCGAAGCGGCTATTAATGCCGCCGCTAATCCTGAGACAACCAAGGCGCTGTATTTTGTGGGGAAGGGGGATGGCACGCACTATTTCTCCAAAAACTTAAAAGAACACAATAACGCTGTGATCAAATACCAATTGGGTGGAAAACCTAAGGCTTTTTCCTCCAACCCTGCGACAAGTAATTCCTCTAACTAGGCGATGAATTAATGGCTATTACGCACGGAAAGTTCATTACCATTGAAGGTCAAGATGGTGCTGGAAAGTCTACCAATATTAATGTGGTCGAAGCTTGGCTCAATGCGCAGGGCATTGAATATGTAAAGACTCGAGAGCCTGGTGGTACCGAGTTCGGCGAACAGATACGCGACCTTATATTGAGTTCAGACACAGGCCTCATCGGCCAGAAAGCTGAGCTATTGCTGATGTTTGCGTCACGGGCACAGCATATTCAAGAAGTGATTCAGCCTACACTAAGTTCTGGCCGCTGGGTATTGTGCGATCGTTTTACAGATGCCACATATGCCTACCAAGGCGGCGGGCGCGGCGAAAGCGTTGATGATATAAATGCATTGAAAAAAGTAGTACAGGGAGAATTAAACCCAGACCTCACATTGCTGTTAGACCTACCAATTGAGCTTGGTGAGAGTAGGGCGAACGCTCGCAGCGAGCCTGACCGTTTTGAGCAAGAACAGGCCGCGTTTAAACAGCGCGTTAGAGACAGTTATTTGAACCTAGCCAACGATGAGCCAGAGCGAATAAAAGTGATTGATGCTAGCCGTTCAATTGATGCCGTAGAACAAGACGTGCTTGCTGTATTAGAGAGTGTTCTAGGCTCAACTGATAATTAATGATGGCTGCTTTCACCTCAATTGTGCACCCATGGAACCAAGAGATTTGGCAAAGCCTAACTCATGATCCAGAGCGGTCAAATCATGCTTTGCTGCTCACGGGGAATCCTGGCTTAGGAAAGCTGGATCTAGCACTCTCCTTAGCGCATTTCGTATTAACCGAAAATCATAGCCAATCAGAGAACCTTTTCAATGCCGGGTCACACCCAGATTTTCATGTTATTGCCCCTGAGAATGCCATTGTTGCAATGAGCTCTCAAGAGGGCGGAAGTGCGTCTCCCGGTGACACAATATTATCAGCGTTTGCGCAGCGCTATTTAGAGCAGCACAGCGGCAAGCCCAAAAAGACCGTTACCATTGATCAGATACGGTCATTGGCCAGCAAGCTGACAACTCATCCCCACATTAGTAAGACTAGAGTTATATTGATCTTTTGTGCAGAAACAATGAATCGAAATGCGGCCAACGCCTTGCTTAAAAACTTGGAAGAACCGCCAGCGAATACTCTATTTATATTGGTTAGCGATGAACTGTCTAAGCTCGCCAAGACTATACGCAGCCGTTGCAGCTTAATTAATTTTAGGGCACCTGATTCAAAAAGTGCCAAAGCGTGGCTAGAACACCAAGACTCTATGCCGCCACAGGAAGTCGTCAATCATCTAGCAATGGCAAATGACCACCCTTTGTTAGCGCAGCGACTCCATCAAGAAGGTTACATAGATTCTTTAAAAGGCGTTTTTACCGATGTGAATGGCTTATGGAATAGGGCGCGTGAACCCATTCAAGTAGCAAAGCATTGGCAAGAGTTAGGCGGCATTAAGTGCGTGGAGATACTGCAAAAGCTGGTGACCGATATACTTAAGTCCACATTGAGTGATCAACCCTTGGGCGTTTTCTTCCCGGTTCAGGAAGCATGGGTGAAGTCAGTTGGGTCGAAAATCTCAAGAAAGAAGTTACTGACATTCGTTGATGAGCTTAATGATGCCAAGAGAATGCTCAATACTACGGTGGATGAGTTATTGGTTTTGGAGACCGTTTCGATAAAATTGAGTGACTTACCAAGCTAAATTGGCGTAATATTCAGCATTGTAAATACCTCTGCAAGCTTGTGGAACAATAGCAATAACGGTATAAGTGGGCACTATGAATTCTAAACAAAACAGTGAATTAGACATCGAGCTTGATCCAAAACAGAAGGATCGAAGTTCCGTTATTTCTATCGCTATCAAAGACAAGCAAGCGTTATACATGTCCTACATGCCTTTTGTTAAAGACGGCGGTTTGTTCGTGCCTACTAAAAAGGACTACGACTTAGGTGATGAGATGTTCTTACTGGTTAAGATCATGGATGAAGAAGAGCCTATGCAAATCTCTGGCAAAGTTGTGTGGATCAGCCCTCCTGGAGCGCTGGGTAATCGTCCGCGTGGAGTAGGGGTTCAATTTGTTGGTGAAGGAGCTCAAACGGCGGCAAACCTAATTGAAGATAAATTAGGTGGGTCAATCTCGTTGACACGCGCGACCCATACTATGTAGCTAGGGGGTCTTAAAAACTCTCTATAACATCCTGCTTACAGCCACATCAGGCTGCCAACAATCCCAGCCCTTATTCGGCAATCTCTCACCAGTCATATGCAAATAGTAGATTCACACTGTCACATCAATTTTGACGAATTACATCAGCGTTTGCCTGATGTGCTATCAAATGCTCGCTTGAATGATGTATCTCACATGCTGTGCGTGTCAGTAAACCTCGAAGATTTCCCACAAGTTTTAGGGCTAGCGCATGATCACGAGCATATTTTTGCATCTGTGGGCGTGCATCCATGCTACAAAGATGTCAAAGAACCAACTGTCGAAGAACTTGTCGACTTAGCGAATGACGATAAAATTGTGGCCATCGGTGAAACCGGCTTAGATTATTTTCGCATTGAAGAAGGCGAAGATATGACCTGGCAACGCGATCGTTTTCGCAGACATATCGCAGCAGCAAAAATCACCAATAAACCCCTAATTATCCATACCCGTAATGCTCAAATAGATACGATGGATATATTGAAGGAAGAGGGCGCTGATACCTGCCGTGGTGTTATGCACTGTTTTTCCGAAGATTGGGAAGTTGCCAAAAAGGCCTTAGATCTCGGGTTTTTCATCTCTTTTTCGGGGATAGTCACCTTCAAAAGTGCGACAACGGTGCAGGAAGTTGCACGTAAGTGCCCTATTGATCGTATTTTGGTTGAAACTGACGCTCCCTACTTAGCGCCGGTACCGCTACGTGGAAAACTTAATGAACCCGCTAACGTGCGTCATACGGCGCAATTTGTGGCTGATTTGAGAGGCATTACCCTCGAAAAGCTTGCAGAATTCACCACAGAGAACTTTTTTGAGCTGTTTCCAGCCAAGGTTTCCTAGTTATTCGTCTATTTTAGCGTTTATCCATAATTCGCTATAAATTCCATTTTCACGCCGATTGGCACGTATCTAGTGCCAGGTATTGCAAAAACTCTTATTAGAAACCTGATGGATTAGGTTTTGAAAAATCAAAAGTTTCCTTACTAGAATGATCAGAAGACTCAGTTCTTGAGTCAGTAGATTTGGCTCCAGTGTCACGACGCGCATCCCAAGAATTTGTAACTTCAGACTTATAACTAGTCTCATGCCAAGCAGGCCGATCTATGTCTAATTTTAGTTGCTGAGTCATTTTGCGCTCCAAATAACAAAAAGTTATGTCATTTAAATTCTAGTTAAGTCACATAAGCCATTGAAATAGAACGAATACAAACTTAATGCTTTTTCAAGGGAGAGCAATAATACCCTATATCGACACATAATATCAATATGCGCATAATATATATTATGTTAAATAATGAATCTATATGTTGTGTTTGTACTCTATGGATTGGGATTTGTTAAATGAATAGCAATTTTCACCAAGTAAGAATGGCAATGCCATAGATAACCCTCAATTCAAATCACAGCGGATCCAATGTGAAATATGATGCCTAGATTTAAATATTCGTGACGTTACGATTTAAAATCTGGCCACGGCTTCATCACCTGGTGCTCCCAGGAACTCAGATAGGTTCCTAACGCTTTGGTTTTTCTTGTTCACTTTCCTCA
>CAJQNY010000120.1 GCA_905479805.1 uncultured Arenicella sp. | reverse complement strand
AGCTGGGCGCTGCGTATATAGGCGCCCACCAATGCGACGATCTCAAAACCACCTAGAGCCGCGAGAGCTTCAACAGGGTCAGTTAATTTTGCTTGGTGTCTGTCTAGTGCTTGCTCAATAGCGGTTATCTTGCGTTGTAAGCCCTCTGCATCCACGCCGGTTCCAGGCCCGACCGTTTGTGCTGCGTTTAGACCTAGATAGGCACTGTATAGAGCGGATGCCGAAGTAGTATTACCAATTCCCATTTCGCCGCCGATAAATAAATGGGGTTTGTCGTCAGCTTTGCAATTAACGGTGGCGCCATTTATTACTTCTCGACCTAGAATCAGTGCTTCGTTAAGTTCGCCAGTGCTCATTGCCGCCGCGTCAGTAAAATCTGCGGTACCTAAGGCAATTGGTTGATTTACCAAGCCCGGTGCGTCTTTGATTACTTCAACTAAACCGGTGTTGACTGCGGCGAAGTCGGCGTTAAGTTCTCTGGCAAGTACGCTGATAGCGGCTCCTCCAGCTACGAAGTTGTTGACCATTTGCGCGGTGACCGCCTGTGGAAACGCTGAGACTTGCTGGTTACAGACACCATGATCACCAGCGAACACCCGAATCAATATTCTCTCACAAACAGGGAATAGGTCGTTCTGCCAAGCTGCAAATTCAGTGGCTATGTTTTCTAATCTACCCAATGAGCCTGGAGGTTTGGTTAACTCTAACTGGTGTGCAATTGCAGATTGGCGAGCCTCAGCGCTTGGCTCTGCACAGGGTTGTGAATACCATGATGACGTCATAAGTTACAATGCTCTTCTAGTTTTAAGAGCTCTTTAGAGTTGTGGGTATACCGGCTACTACTAAGGTTACGTCAGAGCAGAGTTCTGCGATTTCTTGATGGAGCCAACCGCTTTCATCGACAAACTTTCTTGAAAGTTCACCCATAGGTACAATGCCGTTGCCAACTTCGTTGCTCACCAAAATGAAATTAGCCTTACTTGTTCGTAGTTGTTCGATAAATTGTTGTTTCTGGCCCAGCCAATTTTCAGCGTGCAGACAATTACTCAACCAGAGTGTTAAGCAATCGATCAATACGACATCAGTGGCGATGAAGCGAGAAATCTGTTTGCCCAGATGAAGCGGTTCTTCTAACAATTGCCATTGTGCATTCTGTCGCTGCTGCTGATGTTGCGAAATTCTTTCGCTCATTTCTGAGTCTAGAGCGGTCGCTGTCGCGAGATAGGTTGGTGTGCCTGACTGTGCTACTCCTATTGCGAGAGCAGTGCGTTCAGCAAAGCGGCTTTTTCCGCTTCTTGCGCCTCCGAGTACTAGATGTTTTATTGGCATTTTTATTGCGTACTTTTGTTGTGTACTTTTGTTGCGTAAATTAGGTGCTAATAACAAGAGGGGTATTGCTACTAGGGTGTCTAATTATCTTCGCCTTGATATTAAATAGTCGGCTGATGTTTTCTTCGGTCACGACTGATTCTACATTGCCGCAGACTATCTGTTCGCTGCACAGTAATGCGAGTAGTTTGTCACTATAGCGAGAAGCTAAGTTGATGTCATGAAGCACCATCATGATCGCGACACCTTGGGTTGAGAATTGTTTTACAATACCCATGAGTTCTTGCTGGTGACCTAGATCTAGTGCGGTCGTGGGTTCATCCAATATCAGCAGTCTTGGCCCTTCAGCGTCCTCTTCGCGCCAGATTTGAGCTAATACTCGAGCCAACTGAACGCGTTGTTTTTCACCGCCAGAAAGTTGTGGGTAAAGACGGTGTTTGAGAAAAGAAATATCCAACAGTTCTAAGGCCTGGTCGACTATCTGCTCGTCAATTAATTTTCCGCTTTGATGTGGTATTCGGCCTAGTTGTACTACCTCAGAAACACGGTAAGAAAAGTTAAGTAAACTAAATTGCGGCAATACAGCAATCTGGCGAGCTCTCCGCAGTTTGTCTTTAGAAAAGGCGTGCGTGCGAACTTCTCCTGTGTATTCGATATCACCCATGATTGCTTTCAATAAGGTGGATTTCCCTGCGCCATTCGGCCCAATAATCCCCATGATCTCGCCAGCTTCAAGCGAGCAATTGATGTTGTTCAAAATCATTGTCGTATTGTTGGTCGACGCGCTGTTTCGCTTGGGTGTGTCTGGTTTGACAATCGACAGCTTTCTTATATCTAGGATTGTCATTGCATTGAATACCCGTGTCGGCGCCGCAATAATGAGATAAAAAACGGCGCGCCAAGTAACGCGGTGACTAATCCTACTGGAAGTTCAATGGGGGCTACCAAAGTGCGCGCCAGAGTATCCGCCAATAATAAGAGAATGCTTCCGCCAATCGCAGACATTGGCAGTAGGTATCGATGGTCTGGGCCGATTAATAGACGAATGATATGGGGAACCACAAGTCCTACAAACGCAATACTGCCGGCGAGTGATACCGCCGTGGCAACGGCCGCGGCAACTAGCAGGATGATCTGAACTTTTGTTCTCTGGACGTCAATCCCTAAATGTCGAGCTTCCGACTCGCCGAGTAACAAAGCGTTGAGCGACTTGCTGAAGCGAGGTAGCAGTACCAATATAAAAAAAGTAACAACGGCTGCGAGACCAACACGATAGTAGTTTGCACCATCCAAACCGCCCATGCGCCATAGGCTGATGCGACGCAACATCTCGTTGTTTGCAAAAAACTCCACCAAGCTGGTTAAGCCTCCAGCGACTGCCGTAATAGCAATGCCAGCCAGCAGCATAGTCGCGACAGAGGTGCCTTGAGCATTGGTCGCTAGTTTGTAAACGCCGATAACCGCAATCGCACCACCGATGAACGCACCAATTGATACTAGGCCAATGCCGGCGAAGCCTCTGAAGCTGGCTAGTTCTGCCGCGAAAAAAATCATTGCGGCGGCGCCAGCCGCTGCCCCTGCGGTCACACCAATCAGTGATGGGTCAGCTAGAGGGTTTCTAAATAGGCCCTGTGTCGTTGCACCTGAAATACCTAATAGCGCTCCGACTAAGGCCGCTAAGAGTGATCGCGGCAGGCGGATCTGTTGTACGATCAAATCGGTCCGTTGGCTATCAGAGAAGCCCAACAATGAACTGATTACTTCGTTTAAGGGCAGAGCGGTTGTGCCTAATGTTAAGGCGACAACAAAGCATATAGGTAGAAGTAGTACTGCCGCGCCTATAGCCCAAACTCTTCGTGTCGCGAATGCTTGTGCATTCAAATCATTGTGTTCATTTCGCGATGGGCTCACCGAGTTCGTCATTTTACCCACCTTGCAAGCAAGTCTTGCGGCGAATTGAGGTCGATCAGCTGATTAACAAAGTCTGCATCAAGACTATTCTCCAGGCTATCGGCGAGCCTTTCTAGTTGCTGCTCTCGTAACCCTGCTAGATCGACAGATGCCTGTTGCGTGAGACCGGCCCAACTCAAGACTGTATCGCAAGCACTTGGTTGATCGAAGATACCATGTAGGTACGTTCCTAAAACATTGTTGTCTTCATTGACCGCGCCGTCATAAAGGCCGTTCTCTAGCTTGATTAATGGCGTGTAGCCACCTTGAGTAAAGGTGGTTATCCCGCAATGTATTTCATAGCCCGAAATCTGATGTTCGTGGTTAATGTCTGGCTCGCCAAGGCCGAGAGAGCGTAATTGAAAATCGGCACCGAATGCGGCTTGTACTCGTTTGAGCATCTTTTCGGGTTGAAGCACAGTTTCTGCTGGTAGAAGCCCAAAACCCACTGTTTCTTGCTGATTGCTTTCGATGGCATCTGGATCTGAGAGCTTGTCGCCTAACATTTGATAGCCCCCACAAATGCCAATGACTTTCCCGCCATAGCGTAGATGACGATTCAGCTGTTCCGACCAAGCAGACGATTTGAGACGTTCAAGGTCTTGCAAAACATTCTTGGATCCTGGCAATATGATTAAATCAGCCGGTGGGCAGGGTTGATCCACAGAAACGAATTCGAGGTCTACCTTCGGGTGCATTCGCAATGCGTCAAAGTCTGTGTGGTTACTGATTCGCGGTAGTACCGGAACAATCACCTTGAGGGATGTTCCTTCATCTAAAACTTGTGCCTGACTGATGGCGTCCTCAGCGTCGAGAAAGAAATCAGGGAGGTAGGGTATTACTCCCAATACAGGCTTGCCAGTTTTTTGCTCTAACCAGTCTAAGCCAGACTCCAACAAACCGATGTCTCCTCGAAAGCGGTTGATGATAAAGCCAATCACACGACTTTGTTCACTGGCTGAAAGTAAATCGAGAGTACCGACTAAATGTGCAAAAACCCCGCCACGATCAATGTCGGCGATGAGTATGACTGGGCAGTCTGCATTCTCGGCAAACCCCATGTTGGCTATGTCATTGTCACGCAGGTTTATTTCCGCAGGACTACCAGCGCCCTCTACAATCACATGGCTGTATGATTCGATAAGTCTGCTGTGGGATTGCATTACAGCGTCCATCGCGACCTTCTTGTATCCATGATAGTCTGCCGCTTCCATTGATTTAATAGCATGACCATGGACGATTACTTGGGCTCCGGTATCACTTGATGGCTTTAGCAATATAGGGTTCATGTCCGTATGCGGCTCAAGATTGCAGGCTTGAGCTTGGACCGCCTGAGCGCGACCAATCTCCCCATTGTCTGCCGTGACAGCACTATTAAGTGCCATGTTTTGTGGTTTAAAGGGTACGACCGCAAGCGCGCGCCGGGCAAGTAATCGACATATACCTGAAACCATGACGCTCTTGCCTGCATCTGACGTGCAGCCTTGTATCATCAACGTTATGGTACGGTCGGACATGATATAAGCTAATAGTCCACGCCCTTGCGTGCTTTGATGCCAGATTTGAAGGCATGTTTGATATCTTTTACTTCAGAGACGGTATCCATTATTTCTCTAAGTTCTCGGCCGCCACCGCGACCAGTAACGACAACACTTTGTTCCGTCGGGCGGTTCTTGATAGCGTTAATGACCATTGCTCGATCTAAGTATTTGTAACCTAGCATGTACGTGAGCTCATCGAGGATGACTAAGTCGTATTCTGCGCTTGCTAACATCGCATTTGCCGCTTCCCAAGTTCTCTGTGCAGCAACAATATCTGATTCCTTGTCCTGGGTGTTCCAGGTGAAGCCAGTACCCATCTGGATCAATTCAACGCTCGGGCAGTGTTTCGATAAATAATCTGCCTCACCGCAGTCTTGTGCACCTTTTATGAATTGTATGATACCTACTTTTTGGCCATATCCTAGGGCTCTAAAGACCATTCCGAAGGCAGAGCTGGTTTTGCCCTTGCCGTTTCCCGTCATCAAAATAGCGATACCGCGCTCTAAGTCGGCCGCAGCGATATGCGCATCAACTTTTTCTTTCTGCTTCTGCATTTTTTCTTGATGCAGCTGTTGATCGCTCTTATCGCTCATATTTCTAATATCTATGGTTATACTGGTTAAAATAAAAAGGCTCTTAGAAACCGCGTTGATTAACTAAGAGCCTTAATAATAGGTGACTTATCAGATAAGTATTATCCGATATCGACAAAGGTTTAGTTAAAATGCATAACGGATCGATACTTTCGCCTGGCGGCCTTGGGTATTGTAACGATCAGATGCGCCAATTAAATTAAGTGTGTGGTCTTTGTCGAAGACGTTATCGACATTTGCCGATAAAGATAATTGCTCATTGAATTGATATTGCGCACTCACATCAAAAAGGGCGTAACTAGGCAATTCGGTGCCCCGATTATCAAAGCGACCGCTCTCAGATTTAACATTAAAACGCAGGTCCAGATCACCAAAATCTCGGGTCACTATCAAGGCGATAGTGCGTTCCGCACGATCATCCAACTCAACACCAGAGTCTTTGTCCTCTGCAGATAGAAAGTCTAGGTTTGCTCCGATATTCCAGTCGGCTATCTGAGTATTTATCCCAAGTTCGATGCCTTCGATATCAGCTTCGCCTATGTTGTCTGCTAAAAAGGTGCTCGGGTCGAAGCTGAACAAGTTTTCAATCTCTGTTTTGTATGCCGAAACTCTCCAAACGAATCGGTCCGTGTTGCCAAGAACGCTTAATTCGTAAGATTCAGATTCCTCAGGCTTCAAATCAGGGTTGCCAAAGAAAGGGAAATATAGGAAATTAAACGAGGGCGCTACAAATGCTGTTCCGTAACTTATTACAGCGCGAACATTTGAATTGAAATCGTAGTTCAAGGCAAGGCTTGTATTAGTGTCTGAACCGTATGCCGAGTTATCGTCATGACGAATGCTGCCAACAAAGCCTAAGGAACCAATTGATGACTGAAGTAGAGCATAGATGCCTTTGTTGTCACGGTCTGTAACAGGGAAGTCACTCAGTGTTTCAATGTCTTCTTCATAGTAATCGACACCAACAGTAAGGAAGCTTGTGTCGCTTATCTCATAGGCTAGCTCGCTGCCGATGCTATTGCGATCAGTCGTAATATCAGAAGGAAAAGACGAGGTCGTTACAGATTCATCGTTATTGATCCCGAGAGTATTGCTCCAGGTTAAGCGTTCATTGATCTGCGACGAGATATTCAATGCTGAACTTAGAGTCTT
>CAJQNY010000119.1 GCA_905479805.1 uncultured Arenicella sp. | reverse complement strand
GTTTGCTTCACTCAGCTTACGGCCAACCAAGTCGTCAGGAGGGTCTGAGGTTACTCGCAGTGCGAGATCGGCCTCACGTTTGCTCAGATCTGCGAAAGTATAGCTAAGATCAATCTCTAATTGGATATTAGGGAATTGTTCGCTGAATAGCTTGAGATCGGGAAATAGAGAGGGGTGTGCGAAGACATCCGGCATAGAAACTTTAACGATGCCTTCTAAGGCGCTATCGCGTCCGGTGACAGAGCGATCGATGCTTTGTACGCTTTCCTCGATGTCATGCACGCCCTGCAAGACATCTTCACCGGCCGGTGTTAAGCGAAAACCTACAGTGCGTCGTTCAAACAATCGCGCACCTAAAATATCTTCTAGCCTGTCGACACGGCGTAAAACCGTTGAGTGGCTAACGCCGAGGGCATCTGCCGCTGCGCGGATAGATGGCGTACGTGCCACCATCAAGAATATTCGATAATCGTCCCAGTCCAGCATGGTCTGTAATTGCACCATAAATTTCAAAATGAGACCCTATTATATCATGAACAAACCAGAGTAACTGGTCTGTAACAGGCATAAAACGAGTGCAATAGCCTTAGTTTATGCATTAATCGATATTTGAAGTAGTGCTTTCTGTCAGTTGTTCTAACTCCTAGGCGTCTGATTTTACTAAGTAATTTAACTTCTCTTATTAAACTTAGTAGTACATAGGTGACTTATCATGATTAAATATTTAACCCCAATCGCAGCTGTGATTTTATTAAGCAGTGGTGTCGCTAACGCCAACGTAATTAAAAGTAGCAATCAAGCAGTAACAGTGTGTAAAACGCATATCAAAAGCAACGTCGATGGCTATAAGCGCGCTAAGCTTGGCAAGATCCGCAGCTCTGGTGCAAACCATACGGTTACTTTTGCAGTTTCTACTGACGCTGGTCGCGCCAATACTAAATGCGTCGTAAACAAAGATGATGGAGCAATTACCCTTCTGAATTAGATTTCCTCCTAATATTATTCAGTGGTTTGCCGCTGCCTGTTTCTTCATGGGCAGCGGCTTTTTTTATCCATAATTTGGATACCTATGCTAATGTCCTGAAACAATAACAATTAAATAACTACGTTCTAACGGAGAATTACGATGACAACAATGATTGTCGGTGCGCTCGCACTCACCCTTTTTCAACTCTGGCTACTACCTGCCAGCCTCAATTTACAAAATTTTGGCTATTTGATTAGCAGTCGAGATGCTGTTGCACCGGAAAAAACAGTGTTGCAGGGTCGTATTGAGAGAGCTGGTTTGAACCTGCGCGAGAGCTTGCCCGCATTTTTAGCGCTGAGTCTTCTGGCGATGATTCAACAGGTCGATTTGACGCAAATCGCGATGATTTGGATTGGCTTGCGCGTTCTCTACCTTCTTTCTTACATGTTCAATATTGTTTATGTGCGCACGCTGTTTTGGTTAGGCTCACTTGGCTGCCTAATAGTGATGGCCTGCAAACTCCTTTAGTGGACTTGATTTGTGCCTGTAACCATTCATCTAATGGGAATTAGGTGATTGGTCTTCAGTTATTCTGCTTCGCGTTCGCGAATAGGTAGGGACCAACCATATATCAATGCCATTGACCTGACGGCAAATGCGGCTACGCCACCACACACTAAGGCCGCGCCTTCTTCAAGACTGAAGTAAATCCCTAAACAGTAGATTGTCGCACCAGACAGCGCCGCTGTTGCGTAGATTTCTCGTTTAAGAATCAGAGGAATCTCATTGCATACTACGTCACGGAGAATGCCGCCAACGACTGCGGTAACCACACCTAGGGTGACAGCCAATACTGGGTCACCGGTGAGTGCCAATGCTTTGGAGGCGCCGAGAACACAAAACAGGGATAGACCTATGGCATCAGCCCATTCCAACACGGTATAGCGTTTACCGACTCGAATTGAGACTAAATAGGTGAGTACTCCAGCCCCTACGGCCACCAAAATGTAGATCGATTGATCTACCCAAAATACCGATGTATTTAAGATTAAATCACGCACGGTGCCGCCACCAACGGCGGGTAAAACAGCGAGCACCATGTACCCAAAGATATCCATTTGTTTGCGTGCCGCAGCGAGGGCACCACTGAGTGCAAATACAAACACGCCCATGAGATCAAAAACGAAAAGTGGTGTTAGTTCCATGTTATTAGCAAATATAGTTAAGAGATTTGTAATTCCTAAGATTTCTTATCTTAGCAAGCCGGCTCAGGCCCAGCCATTTGTTGACCATGCTAGTGTAGCGCTTTTGCCCTTGAAGCGACCTATAAAACAGAATGTTTGGTATAGGTTCGCGACTTAAAGTGGAGGGCTGCAATCAAAGGTTGAGAAAGGTGATTGCATTTAAGTAATCTAATTTGTCGATTAACATGACACCGGCGTTTAAATGGTTTGTTCTGACAATTAGCTTGTACGCCGACTATGTTACAGTTGACAAAATTATTGACCATAACAAAAATATTATGAACGCCAATATTCGAACCAGAAATTTAGCCATCACCCTTACATTAGCTTTTATGATTATCTTCACACGCGGTGTGACGGCGCTTAATCAAACACCTAGCGCTGAAAGCGCGTTATCGCAAGCAGCTCATTCTTACGTTCATTTAGGTTTAGAGTTAGGTCAGTATGACCCCGACTATGTCGATGCCTATCTCGGGCCTAAAGAGTGGCAAGAGCAGGCGGCTAAGCCTCGTTCCAAAAAAAAGTTGGCATCGGACATTGCTGCCCTTGGCCTTCAGTTAAGCAAAATGTCGTTTGAAGATGATGACCTAGCGGTACGGCATAAAGCGCTGTCGCGTAACGTTCGTGCGATGGATGTTCGAGTGAGGATGGTTAATGGTGAGACGTTTACTTTTACGGACGAGGCGTTGATGATTTATGACGTTGTGTTACCTGAATTCGATTTTGCTGAATTTGATGTGGCGTTATCCAAAATTGATCAGTTGCTTCCTGGGCAAGGTGATTTGTCTGGTCGCGTTGATGCTTTTCGATCTAAATTCGATATTCCAGCTGAGTTAGTCGAGAAAGTAATTGGCAGGGCAATAGAGGAGTGTCGGATTCGCAGTAAGAAGTACATTTCCATGCCTGAACAAGAATCTTTTAATCTAGAATACGTAACAGGAAAAAACTGGACCGGATATAACTGGTACCAAGGAGAGAGCATCAGCCTGATGCAAATGAATCAAGATTTTCCAACCAAGATTAATAGTGCAATTGGTCTAGGATGTCATGAAGGCTATCCCGGGCACCATGTTTGGAATGTGCTAATTGAGGAGGAATTAATAAAGGACAAGGGATGGGTTGAATTCAATTTGTATCCCTTGTTCAGCCCTTATGGACTTATTGCTGAAGGCAGCGCCGAGTACGGGGTTGGTCTGGCATTTCCCAATGATGAAAGAATTCGTTTCGAACAAGAGGTTCTATACCCAATGGCAGGTATTGACCCGAAGGGCGCGGTGTTGCTTGAGCGTGTTGAAGAGCTTTTGGCTGAGTTGAAGTATTCTAGAATTGCGATTGGAAAGTT
>CAJQNY010000118.1 GCA_905479805.1 uncultured Arenicella sp. | reverse complement strand
TAGCCTTCGGACCCCATTATCTCTACGCCGTCGTAGCCTGCCTTTTGGGCCAGTGCTGCGCTATTCGCATAATCCTTTATGGTGCGATAGACCCCTTTGGTACTCAGCGCCCTAGGTTTGAACATGGAAATGGGTGACTTTAGTGCTGATGCGGATACGCACAATGGGCTGTAACCATAGCGACCTGCATGCAGAATCTGCAGGCAAATCTTACTATCGGCTTGGTGTACAGCATCGGTTACTTGATGGTGTCTTGATACTTCCCACGGCATGCTCAGTTTGCTACCAAATGGTGAGAGCCATCCTTCAACGTTCGGAGCGAAGCCGCCCGTTACGATCAAACCCACCCCACCTGCGGCGCGTTCCGCAAAATAGGCCGCCAATTTAGGAAAGTTTTTGGCGTTGTCTTCTAAGCCAGTATGCATTGAACCCATCAAGGTTCGGTTTTTGAGAGTTGTAAACCCTAAGTCTAAAGGTTCAAGTAGTTCTGGATAGGGACTCGACATAATGTTGTTTATCTATTATTGATTAATCTCTAAGCTTCGCTGTCGCCGCAGCCTGCTCCTGTTTGATTGCCTTCTGCATCAGTGAACTTGGTCCAATGCACCCAGCCTTTCGGGCAGTGGAAGCCCCATTCGCGGGTTTTCTTACCGGTATAAAAGAGGGTAAGCGCGCGCTTATTGCGCAACACTAAACGATGGCTATATTTGGCAGATCGGAACTTCGGGATCAGTGGCCAAATACGTTTCTCTCCTTTTTCGGTCACCTCGATTAAATTGCCCCACAGTAAAACGCTCCAAGAAGCCCACGGGTGATCGTGTAGTGCACGATCATCATCGCTGCCAAGGTACAAATGAGCGTACAAATTTCGAATGCCGGGTTTGCGCATTAAGTGCCAGCGCAACATATAATTGTCACCAATTTCTTGGTCGGCCTTTCGCCACTTAAGGTTAATCATGGAGTGTGAACTGGTAAAATCAAGAGGTTCCTGAAATAGGTTTTAATCGCTAGCGAGGGTTTAACACCCTGTTGTTTGCCTAGTAGTTTATCTAACAGCGCCTTGTCTTAGCGCTACCAGCTAGCTAATGAGTACAATATAGGTACCCGCCGCTTTAGCGTGGTGTTTTATTTTAAATAAGAGAGCGAGTTAGAATAAGCTAAAGCATTATACTCATCTAGTTGTTGCACGGCTTGAGTTTTTGTATGGAGCTGATGTATCTTGAACGACTGGCCCTTTTTTTTGAGACTGCTATGAAATTGACTGAATATAAACTACCAATCGTGTTATTGAGTACTGCCATGCTGTTGTTTTCGTGCAGTGCTGAACAGGACCAGAATCAACCCAAGGAGGTTGTCGCTGCGTTAGATAAAGTCGTGCCATTGGTGCAGGCACCAGCGGTACAAATATCATTTGCTTTGCCCGATAAATATGCCGCTGAGGCTGTAGAAGACGTATTGCTAAACGGTGGTAATGCGATAGATGCGGCTGTTACAGCTGCTTTCGTATTGGCGGTTACGTTTCCAGAAGCAGGCAATATAGGCGGTGGAGGTTTTTTACTAACGCGGATGAATGGGGATTTGCATTTTTTAGATTATCGAGAAAAGGCCCCACTTTCGGCGGATAGAGATATGTATGTTAACCAGGATGGAAGCGTTTCTGAAAAAGCCAGCCTGGTCGGGATTCGTGCAGCAGGTGTGCCTGGAACCGTTAACGGTATCTGGCAAGCTCATCAGAAGTTTGGCACTAAGCCCTGGGCAGATTTGATTGCTCCTGCAATCGCATTGGCTGAAGACGGGTTTGAGGTGCACTCCCAAACGGCCAAGGATGTGCAAGGGAGCATTGACTGGTTTGACGGTGCCGTAAATTTTGAGCAACACTTCGGGGTAATGAGTCAGCCTGGTTTGTTTAAACAAGCTGCATTGGCCGATACTCTGCGTAGAATTGCTCAGCAAGGCCCAGTAGATTTTTACGAGGGAGAAACGGCGAAACTGATAGTTGCGCAGATGCAACGTGATAATGGTTTGGTGACAGCAGACGACTTAAAGGCGTATCAGGCGGTGTGGCGTCAACCACTAACAGCTAACTGGGGTGACTATACAGTGATATCAGCACCGCCTCCGAGTTCAGGCGGTTTCGCGGTAATCCAGCTATTGAAAATGAAAGAGTTATTGGCTGAGAAATTTTCTCAAGTTGAACATAATTCTGCTCAATACGTCCATCTAATCGCTGAAATGGAAAAACGTGTTTTTGCGGATAGAGCGGAGTATTTTGGTGATCCCGATTTTGTCGATGTGCCCATCAATCAATTGATTAGTGAGGATTATATTGCTGGTCGTGCTAAGGAAGTTCAAACCGAAAGTATAAGTCAAATAGAAGATGCTCTTCCTGGACTTGATTCACCGAGCACAACCCACTTTTCGATTGTGGATCAATGGGGAAATGTTGTTTCAAATACCTACACGATCAATTGGAGCTTTGGTAGCGGAGTAGTGGTTGAGGGCGCCGGTTTTATCCTCAATAATGAGATGGATGATTTTAGTACCAAGCCAGGCGTGCCCAACGTCTATGGTGTTGTTGGTGGTGTAGCGAATGAGATTCAGCCCTCTAAAAGAATGTTGTCTTCGATGTCTCCTACGATGTTATTGAAAGGAGATGAGGTAGAGATGGTCGTGGGCACACCAGGCGGATCTACAATATTCACTTCTGTTTTCCAAACCATTGTGAATGTATTAGATTTCAATATGACTCCTGACGAAGCGGTAGCGGCGAGCCGATTTCACCATCAGTTGTTGCCGCCCGATTTAATCACAACTAGTATTAGTATTCCTTTTCCAGAAGCGAGTAAAACGGCATTGGAGAAGCGCGGGTATCGAGTAGAGCCTCATGGTTGGGAGTTCGGAGACGTGCAACTAATCGCAAGACAGGGAAAGAAATTGGTAGCAGCGGCAGACCCAAGAGGCATTGGTGTGGCGAAAACTATAGAGATCGAAGTAACAGAAAAGTAAACGTGAGCTGAACCAGGCGGAGTTAGCCGGTGTGTTAACGAGATAACTTTTTTAGTTTTGGTGAGTAGGATTTGTTGAATAATTATAATGGGTAAACGTGATGACGAAAGATATAGACGATAGAATAAGCAGCCCTAAAACCAACGCAGAGCAAGGCGACTTCGCCAAAGTCTGTGAACGTCGTTACTCTCGCCGAACAATTCTCAAAGGTGGCGCTGGTTTAGCGTTTTTGTCCATTTCCGCTTGTGGTACCTTAGATAGTAGGGAAGGCAATAAAGATGAATCTATCGTCAAAGCGGGTGTTGCAAAATCAAAGAACGCACTAAAGGGAAACTTTCAATTTAATGAGATACAACACGGTGTAGACCAGTTTCATCATTTGGCTGATGATCATGAAGCCGACGTATTACTGCGTTGGGGAGACCCGATCTTCGAAGGTGCGCCTGAATTTGATCCACAAGCACAAACGCCGGAATCTCAATTGCAGCAATTTGGTTACAACAATGACTTTGTCGGATATGTTGCTTTGCCCAAGCAGGCGGGTCAGGACGAACGAGCCTTACTTTGTGTGAATCATGAGTATCCGATTCATGGGTTGATGTTTCCGAATTTTGGGGAAGACCCTCGTGCAAGCTTGACTGAGAAGCAAGTAAAGATATCGCAGGCAGCAAGTGGCAATACTATTGTCGAAATTGCAAGAACCGGATCTGAATGGAAAGTGGTTCTTGACTCCAAATACAACCGACGTATTAATGCCTTGAACACAAAAATTGGGGTGAGTGGGCCGGCAATCAACAGCCCGAGATTGGCGACCTCAGTGGACCCGGAAGGCCAAGAGATAATCGGCACAATCAATAATTGTGCCGGGGGGATTACGCCTTGGGGCACGTATCTCACCTGTGAGGAAAATGTTAATTATTACTTCGCCGGGAAGTTAGCGGACGGACATCCAGAGGCACAAAACCTCAAGCGATACAATTTTGGATTTGAGTTGTTTCACTGGTCAAAATTTGACAAGCGTTTTGATTTGAACCAAGAGCCTAATGAGGCCAATCGTTTTGGTTGGGTGGTTGAAATCGACCCGATGGATCCAGATTCTAAGCCGATCAAACGTACCGCCTTGGGCCGATTCAAGCATGAGGGTGGAGAGAACATTATCGCGAGTGATGGTCGCCTAGTTATTTACATGGGCGATGATCAGCGGGGTGAATATCTGTATAAATTTGTTAGCCGTGACAAAGTAGATCAACAAAATAGGGCGGCCAACCGCGATCTACTTGATCACGGTATTCTTTATGTTGCTAGATTTGACGCCGATGGCGGCCTTGATTGGATGCCGCTTTCCATGGAGAATCCAAAATTGGCGGGTCATTTTAATTCTCTCGCTGACATTGTCATTGAACCGAGACGAGCGGCCGATATCCTAGGCGCGACAAGAATGGATCGCCCTGAGGATGTCGTGCCAAATGCTAAGACGGGTAAGGTTTATGTGATGTTAACCAACAATACGCGCCGTAAAGAT
>CAJQNY010000117.1 GCA_905479805.1 uncultured Arenicella sp. | reverse complement strand
CACTAACAAACCAAGCGTCGGCATCGTGCGTGCTGAGCTACAAGGTCCGGAAGAACGAACCTTTGACATAACGGCAACGGCGTTAGCGCGTGAAATAAGAGAACTTACTGGCGAGATACCCGGCGCCGAAAAACTCAGTGTCGTTACCGAGATAGCCAACGGTGGCTTACCTATTTATGTGGAGCTAACGGGTGCCGATTCATCAATAATGCGTCAAGTGGGTACGCAAGTACGCGAGCAATTACGCCAATACCCCGATGTTTTTGATATACAGGACAATTTTTCAGGGGGTAAGGAAGAACTCAATATTTCACTCAAACCACAAGCACACGCACTGGGTCTGAGTCTTGCCGATGTCGCCAACCAAGTTCGTGGATCGGTATTCGGGTTGCAATCACAACGTATTCAACGCGGCCGAGATGAAGTGCGGGTCATGGTGCGGCTACCGGCCCAACACCGGTCTTCCATTGATGATTTACTGAGATTGCCCATTCGTTTGGGGCAGCAAAATGAACCGGTACCTCTTTCCGATTTAGCCACCATTGTACCTACCAAAAGCCCGACAACGCTATTCCGGCTGAACCGCACGCCCATTATCAACATCACCGCTGATGTAGATAAAGATAAAGCAAATATTTCCGCCATCATGCGAGATCTGCGGACCTTTTTGAAAACGAAAAGTGAGCAGAATCCAGGGTTGAATTTTGCCTTTAAGGGCGAAGCCGAAGAACAAGCGCAGAATAACGCCGGCTTAAAGTCTGGCGCTGTTTTGGTGTTGGTGGCCATCTACGCTCTGCTAGCAATCCCGTTCAAATCCTACGCCCAACCATTGATCGTAATGTCGATCATTCCCTTTAGCTTGGTGGGCGCCGTATTGGGCCACTTTATCACTGGCTATGATCTTTCCATGCTAAGTATTGTCGGCATGCTCGCCCTATTGGGGGTGGTGGTAAACGACAGCTTAGTTCTCGTCGACTACGTGAATCGACAACGTGCCCTTGGGGCTAGCGTCTTTGATGCCGTGCTCAATAGCGGCACCGCTCGTTTTCGCCCAGTCATATTAACGTCTATTACTACTTTCGCTGGTTTAACACCGCTACTGTTAGATAATAGTACACAGACGCAATTTCTGGTGCAGATGGCAGTTTCCTTAGGCTTTGGAATTATTTTTGCCACGGTTATCACCCTGATAATAGTCCCGGTAAATTACCTATTGGCCTATAACGCCAAACATGCTGTGTTGGATTTTATATCATGGGCATGGCAACGTTGGCTGGAATTTTGGAACCGCGAAGATTCCAAACCGGTAAGGTAGGAGTAACAGGTATGACACAATGATTAATTGGTTCGCGCGAAATCCTGTTGCCGCAAATTTGCTTATGTTTGGCATTATTATTGCCGGCCTGGTTTCTGCCACGCGCTCTATTCCGGTAGAGACCTTTCCTAGTCAAGAGGCTGATGTGGTCTCTGTTACAACCGCTTTCCGCGGTGCGACGCCTGCCACTTCAGAAGAGGGAATCACCCTTCGCGTTGAAGAGGCCATCGCCGACATCGAAGGCATCCAAGAATTGACCTCGAGGTCTTCTGAAGGCCGCTCGCTAGTAAACGCTGAGGTAGCAGAGGGTTACAACACCAGAGATATTCTTGACGACATAAAGGTTAAGGTAGATGCCCTTAATACCTTGCCACTTGACGCTGAAAAGCCTGTAGTTTCTTTAAACACCTGGAATCCCGTGGTTATTTACATTGCCATACAAGGCGATGTGGGCAATAAGGTGCTACGCGAAACAGCAGAACGGTTTCGTCAAGGCTTACTGAGTCAAAGCGAGATCAGCAATGTCGAAGTTCAGGGCATTGCCAACTATCAAATGAATATCGAAGTTGCGCCGACAACTCTGGATAAATATAACCTGACCCTCGCGCAAATAGGTAGGGCCATCCGCAGTGGCGCTACCGATGTTTCAGCAGGCAACATCCAGACCAAAGACGGCGATATTTTGGTCCGCAGCGATGGTCAGGCTTATTCCGCACAGGAATACTCTCAGATACCGATTATTTCAAACATCGAAGGAAAGTCGATCACCCTGGGTGAGTTAGCGAGGATTGATGACGGCTTTGAAGAAAAACCACTGATAACTACATTTAACGGCGAGCCAGCCGTCATGATCGAGGTTCGTCGGGTGGGCGACCAAAGCGCTCTCAAGGTAGCCGAGCAAACTAAGACACTTATGGCAAAGTTCTCAGAAAGCTTACCCGTTGGCGTGTCGATGGATTACTGGGATGACGACTCAGAGTACTTGAAAAGCAGAATCGGGGCAGTACTCGACAGCGCACTCTTAGGCGGCATCTTAGTGATGATACTGCTCTCATTATTTCTCCGCCCCGCCGTAGCATTCTGGGTATTCCTTGGGATTCCGGTAAGTTTCATGGGTGCATTTTTGTTCATGCCTTTTGTTAACGGCAGTTTCAACGTGGTTAGTTTATTTGCCTTCATCATGGTGATAGGAATTGTGGTGGACGACGCCATTGTCACAGGGGAAAATATTTACCGAAAAATACGCGAAGGTAAAGACTCGCTGGAATCGGCCATTACCGGCACACAGGAAATAGCGGTGCCAGTAACCTTTGGTATTTTGACCACCGTCGCGGCATTCATTCCATTAAATCATCTAGGCGGAACTTCCCTAGATTTTATCTCTAGCCAAATGCCAATGGTGGTTATACCCGTGATGTTGATGTCATTAGTTGAATCAAAATTGATTCTGCCAGCGCACATGAGCCACATCAAACTTCGCGACCCCAATGCAAAATTATCGTTTTTTGGTAGAACCCAACAAGGGATTTCACGTGGCTTAGAACGATTCGTTGAAGATCATTATCAGCCCTTCCTCAGCCGGTGCCTGAACAACAAATCCATCACTATCGTAACGCTATTGGCCATATCTGCGGTCATAATAGCGGGAACCGTGCTCGGTAATATTAAGTTCCAATTTCGACCATCCGTGGAGTCAGACACGGTTCGAATTAGTTTGGTCATGCCCGAGTCCACCGGTTTTGAGACCACCAACGCGCATATCCAGACCATAACAAAACATTTTCAAACTCTGCAAGAAAAGTACCGTGACCCCGACACTGGTGAGAGCGTTATTAGAAATATTCTTGCGAGCAGCGGTAGCAACCGACGCACCGTAAAGTCAAATATTGGACTTGTGCGGGCTGAGCTGCAAAGCGAAGAAGACCAGACTATGGACATTAGTGCTAGTCAGATTTCACGCGAAGTACAAAAGCTCATTGGCGAAATTCCTGGGGCCGAGAGCTTAAGCTTTCGATCACAGATATTTGGCGATGGCGCACCTATCAACATCGAATTGTCGTCGATTGAGCCACAAAACATGAGTCCGTTGATTAACGAGATTAAGCTCAAACTGAAATCCTACCCCGGCGTCTATGACATAAAAGACAATTACAGCGGCGGTAAAGAAGAGCTGAAATTAAGTCTAAAACCGCGCGCCTACTCTTTGGGGTTACGTCTCAACGATGTCGCGCAGCAAGTGCGCAGCGCTATCTTTGGCTTTGAAGCACAACGAATTCAACGTGGGCGCGACGAGTTAAGAGTTATGGTGCAATACCCGTTGGCTTCTCGATCCTCTATTGATGATCTCAACAGACTACCGATTCGCGTTCCGGGTAATTCCGAAGAAGTGTTTCTGTCCGAAATCGCTGAGGTAACTCCCTTTGAAAGCCCAAGCACGCTGTATCGATTGAACCGCCGTTCAATAGTCAATGTCACCGCCGACGTCGACAAGGACTTAACCTCGGTTTCTCTCGTTGTCGATGACCTCGGTTTTTTTCTTGAAGACATACAGCGGCAGCACTCAGGTATTAATTTTAGATTTGACGGTGAAGCCGAAGACAATGCCAAAACCAATTCAAAGCTCACTCTTGGTTTGATTCTTGTTCTCGCCGCTATATATGCATTATTGGCCATTCCCTTTAAGTCCTATGGCCAACCCCTGATCGTAATGTCGATAATTCCGTTCAGCGTTATCAGTGCCATTTTAGGGCACGTTATTACTCTACAAAATCTCTCTATGTTAAGTTTCTTTGGGATGCTGGCTTTGGTTGGTGTTGTCGTGAATGATAGTTTGGTTTTAGTCGATTACATTAACAGCCGACGCAAACTTGGCATGGAGCTTGTTGAAGCCGTCACCAAGGCCGCAATGACTCGGTTTCGCCCTGTTCTACTGACATCACTCACCACCTTTGTTGGTTTAGTCCCCATTCTTTTGGATGGGTCTCGCCAAGCAAGTTTTCTGAAGCCAATGGCAACGTCTGTGGCATTTGGTATTTTATTTTCAACCGTCATTACCTTGTTAATAGTGCCCGTTAACTACATAGTGGCCAGAAACTTCAAACATGCGAGTCTAGGGCTTATGTCCAGTGGCTGGCGTGTCTGGTCCGAGTATTGGAATAAGAGCGAAGGATCTAAACCCGCGTCTGGAGGCAGGTGAAAAGTATGATTGCATGGTTTGCTAGAAATCACGTTGCCGCCAACTTATTAATGTTTGCCATTATGTTGATGGGTTACTTCGCGGTTAAGAATGATATTGCATTAGAACTAATGCCCGATTTCGAATTGGGTATTGTCAATATAACCACGGTTCTTCCCGGTGGAAATCCAACGTCCATTGAAGAGACAATAACCACCCGTATTGAAGAAGCCATTGCCGATCTAGAAGGCATCAAAAAGGTTACGTCGCGATCTGCTGAAAATTTTTCTTCGGTCGTTATAGAAATCGCGGCTGGCTACAGTCAGCAAAACTTACTAAGCGATGTAAAAGTTCGCGTCGACGCCCTTAGCACCTTACCCAATGATGCAGAACGACCCGTAATTGAACTTTTAAAAGTCCCCATCCCTGTGGTTGGCGTTGTTATATATGGCGATATTCCATATAAAGATTTATTTGATGCCGCCTCTGAATTACGTGAAAACTTACTCAAGATAGATGGGGTAACTCGGGTAGGAGGCCTCCAGGCTCCAGGGCGAGAATTTTCTATCGAAGTTAAGCCTGACACCCTACAAAAATATAATTTGACCTTAGCCGACATCGGCACAGCTATTCAACGCAACGCCGTTGATATTTCGGCTGGCAACCTTCGCACTCGCGATGGTGACATCTTGGTTAGAGCAAATGGCCAGGCATATTCCCAAGAAGAATTTGAAAGGCTGCCGATACTTAATTCTGGTGACCGGGTAATTTACCTAAAGGACATTGCCAAAGTTATTGACGGCTTTGAATTACTTAAAGTAGAGACCGAATATAACGGCAAATCCGCGATATCAGTCGAAGTCTTTAGAGTTGGTAATCAAAATACCATTGAGGTCGCTGACAAGGTCTACGGTTTTATCGAAACCTATGAAAAACAATTACCCACCGGATTGAAGCTTGGCACTTATAACAATACGTCCAGTGTTGTTAAAGATCGTCTGCAAACTCTATTGGCCAGCGCAGTGCAAGGGGGCATCTTAGTATTGATCTTGCTCTCATTATTCCTGCGCCCAGCGGTTGCCATGTGGGTAGGTTTAGGCATTCCAGTATGCTTCTTAGGAGGCTTGGCATTGATGCCAGTTTTAGGCCTCACTCTGAATATGCTAACCATGTTTGCCTTTTTGTTGGTGTTAGGCATCGTGGTCGATGACGCCATCGTTACCGGCGAAAATATTTATCGACATATGCGTAACGGCATGACCCCTGATCAAGCCGCATTGCATGGCACTCAAGAAGTGGCGGTCCCAGTAACCTTCGGTGTCATCACTACCATGGTGGCCTTTGCTCCTCTGTTATTGATTGAAGGCGTGCTATCCGATTTGGCCGCGCAGATACCGTTGATCGTAATACCGGTGCTGGCCTTTTCTCTAATCGAATCGAAACTTATTCTGCCATCCCACATGAGCACCATTAAGCCTCGTGATGAGAGTACTCTCTCTGGTTTTAGTCGGGTACAACAAGGCTTTTCACGCGGTTTTGAAAATGCTGTTGTTAAGGTGTATCGACCATTCTTAGACATCTGCATTCGCAACAAAACGATTACCGTAGTCACCGCGATAGCCATCTTCATGGTCACTATGGCTTCTACCAGCGCAGGGTTTTTGCGTACCTCCTTTTTCCCAGAATTTGAAGACAACGCGGTTTTTGTCGATCTAAAAATGCCTTCTACGACTGGCTTTGAGACCACTAAGAAACATATTCGCAGAATTGCCAGAATCGCAGGTGACCTTGCTGACGAGTATGTTGATCCAGAAACAGGGGAATCGTACTTTAAGTATTTTGTATCGGTAGCTGGCCTCTCTTTCGGATCTACCGGAGGCCCCGACTTTGGTACCAATAAAGGCATGGTGATAATGGAGTTCGTCACCGGTGAAAATGGTCTACCGGAAGGGTTTTCAATTAAACGCGTGCAAGAACAATTACGCACCCGCATAGGTGATATTCCCGGTGCTGAAAAACTAAGTTTAAAATCTTCTTTCGGTGATTTTGGTCGCCCAATCTCAGTTGCGCTGTATGGAGATGATCTCAATCACATGAGTAAGGTCACTGAGAAGATCAGAGATTACTTACGTGTCTATCCAGGTGTGTTCGATATTCAAGACAATCTTTCTAGTGGAAAGGAAGAACTACAGCTTGCGTTAAAACCCTTGGCTAATTCGCTAGGGCTAAGCCAAACCGAAATTGCCTCTCAAGTTCGACAAGCCGTTTATGGCTTTGAGGCACAGCGAATTCAACGGGGTTACGATGAAATAAAGGTCATGGTGCGCTACCCGTATGATGACCGCTCTTCGGTTAATGACATCAGCAACATTCCCATCAAGGCACCAAATAGCAGTGTCCCGGTACCCTTATTTGAATTGGCTGAGTTACTACCCAGCCAGAGCCCCACAGCGGTTTATCACGATCGTCAAAGGCGCGCCGTAACCGTCAGTGCTAATATTGACCCAGAAGCATTTGACTTGGAGGCTATTCGTGCGGACCTAAGGGTATTCCTAGAAGAACTCTTTTTATACGAACCCGATGTGACTTACAACATGGATGGCCAAGCTGAATCACAAAAAGAATCCGTTGAGAGCTTTGGACTCGGGTTTATCATGGTAGTGATTCTCATTTACGCTCTACTCGCCATTCCGTTCAAATCGTTCGGACAGCCATTGGTAGTGATGTCGATTATCCCATTAGCGATTGTGGGCGCGATAATTGGTCATTACATAATGGACCTGTCGTTCTCAATGCTTAGTATCATGGGTATGCTCGGTTTAACCGGAATTGTGGTCAATGACAGCTTAGTGCTAGTTGACTACATCAATCAAAAGCGTTCCGAAGGTATGGAGCTTTTGGACGCCGTTCTTACCGCAGGTGAAACCCGTTTTCGACCAGTAATGTTGACGTCAATGACCACCTTCGCTGGTTTGCTGCCTCTGATGTTAAATAAGAGTACACAAGCACAAAGTTTGATTCCCATGGCTGTGTCATTAGGTTTTGGCATTATCTTTGCGACTCTACTAACGTTGATTATGACTCCTGTTGTATACCTAGTCGGAAGACAGATAAAATACGCAATTCGTGATTTTTTCAGTTATCTATGGGGTGCATGGTCTCGCTATTGGAACAAAACAAATATCGCGTCGCATGGCTAGATCAAAGCTCATACGTCATATACGGGGATTTTCACTATTAGAAATTATGGTAGTGATTGCTATTATCGCAATAATCGCAACCATGGCTATTCCTTCGCAAACGGGTGCAATCACTCAGCGTCGCGTGGTTCAAACAATTGAGTTGGTTGAACCTTACAAGAGTAATATCGTCGCATATTACCGCACCCATAGCGGAGAATTTCCGGCTAACAACGAGGAGGCAGGCATACCTCAACCACGTAAAATTATTAGCAATAACATGGAAAAGATGGAAGTCCGAGATGGCGCCATGCACATTTACTTCGGCCAAAAAATGCCGGCAAACTCTCACCATAAGATTCTTTCTCTAAGACCAATATTTGTTAAAGATTCTCCCAATAGCCCTGTTGATTGGATTTGTGGTATCAATGAAATACCCAGTGGTATGACCGCCTCTGGGATGGATTTAACAGATTTGGAACTTATGTTTCTCCCCGGCCGCTGCCGTTAAAACCCTAAAATATATTTGTCACTATGAAATCATCCCTAATAGGATTAGCTATTGCATTTTTAACCATCAACTCTCAGGCAGAGCTACTAAAGCCGCTTCCGGATCCTTTGGCAGCCGGTTGGAAAGGCAATGCTGTTTGCGAAAAATTACAGGAAGATGATCAACAACGAATTTTGCGATGTTCGTTCCCTCCTGGCGTCGGTCACGAAAAACACTTTCATGTAGCCCATTTTGGCTACGCCCTTTCCGGCGGTAAAATGCGCATCGAAGATCAGTCCGGTGTACGTGAAGTAGCGCTAAAGACGGGCAGCAGTTATGCCAGTTCAGGCACTGAGTGGCATCAGGTCATCAATATTGGAGACACGACGGTGACCTACTTGATTGTCGAATCACTTAACAACAACGCCTCCGCGCCTGAGACCCCATAGGCGTTAATTTAGTCGAAGAGCGCCTAGCCAAACAAGGCCACGATATTAATTCACTTCTTTTGCAGAAGTTCGAATACTTCTTCTAAGGTATAACGTTTGTCGTTAATATCAACTTCTGCGTTTTCCAGAACGATATCAGACTGATAAACCCCATCGACTTTTCGATACAAGGGGTTCTTCTCCACGGCGATATCAGAATTTTCTTTCAGCTCGAGAAACTTAGCTGGCACTTTACTGCTTAATCGCGCATTTAGCTTCGAGAAGAAACTCTTAGGGTTGATCTTCATTAATAAGAAATCACCAAACTTTAAGTCTCCGACTAGACCCAATTCGAACTCGGCCTGCATGTGTTTTTCGCTGTAATCAGCACTCACTGAAGAGTCAATCTTTAGTCCGCTCTTTAACAACGCCTCAATCTCGGGAACCAAAGCGAGCATTGATGCTTTGTTATCTTTGCTTGAACTACCCGGTAGAGCTTGCCATTTGTCTCTTAGGACGCCGGCCTGAACCATATTCATTCCAACAAGTTGTGCGCCAAAACTCAAATTAGTCAACTTTCGCTGCACAGGCTCGGAAGTCTCTTGATCTAAGAGTTTAGAGTCGACCAAAGGCACATGAGTAAAACTTCCTAGGTCTAACTGATACGCAAATTGCAAATCCTCGCCACTCTCTCGTGAGTGCGCATTCAAACGCAGGTCAGCAATATTAATACCCCCATCATTCTCTGAGTCTATCGCTACCGTATCTACGCTCACGACCACATCGCCGAGGGCAATCTTCAACTGGTTTAAACTTGCGGTACCGCCGACTTCACTCGAACCTATTTTGAATTTGCCGCTCTCACTAACGGCGCTCAAACCCTCTAATTTTCCAGAGAATTCAAACACTTTGGCATGTCTATCGGTATTAATACTTAATGCGGCAGGCAGGATGCTAACCAGTTCATCTTGTTCATTTTTGAATTCAAAAGCACTCACAGCAAACGTCTGAGTAATGTCACCGAATATCGAGACCTTACCACTAATACTCAATGGATCGACTCCATTAAGTTGAATGTTCACAAACTCCTTGTAGGCTTCAGAGTTATCACTCCGACAATTATAGCTAAATGCGAAAACCCCATGCTTCCCATCACAGGTCAGTGTAATTGCGATCTTTTGCGTATTGGTTTTAACTGGCCGAACCCAATTAATCTTCGTACTAGAAGAATAATAGTCGCGTCGATAGTCAACAATCGACACATCGCCTATTTGGCTTTTATCTCTTTGAAGTTGTTCGACGAATTCGTAACTGGCTGATTCCGCAACACGCCCAGTTAGATATGGCATGACACAGGCCAGCACGATGACTAAGCCAACAATTATTATTAGTGATTTTTTCATAGAGAGTAAATGGGGTGTAAATTGGGATTAGATTAATAGCGCCTTATCACGGTATGGAACTATTTCGACAAAACATCTTTTGCTTGATTAATTTGCTTTGCCAAAGCATCAGATCCCCCTCGGTCGGGATGGAGTTTCTGCATCAGTTTCTTGTGGGCGAGACGAATATCGTCCTCGGTCGCATTCACATCTATACCCAATATGTCGGCGGCTTCTGCCCGAGTCATCTGCGATTGCTTGGTTGCAGGTGGTGCGGATGTAGATTTTTTTTCCCCGAACATCTCTTTGAACAGCGGTATGTACTGAGCTATTTGGACCAAGCGACCTAAGATAGCCAACACGGCTGCTAATACCGCCATTATCCAGTGTGCACGCCCTGCTACTACTAAG
>CAJQNY010000116.1 GCA_905479805.1 uncultured Arenicella sp. | reverse complement strand
CGTCGGGTGGCTCAGACGTGGCGAATATCAAAACTAAGGCTGTCGCAGACGGTGATTATTACGTGGTAAACGGTAGCAAGACGTTTATCTCAGGTGGCATGGGCGCAGATTGGATAAGTACCGCCGTCAGAACAGGAGGTGAGGGCGCTCAAGGAGTTTCAATGTTATTAATACCGACAAATCTTGAAGGCGTATCGCGTACGCCGTTGGATAAAAAGCAAGGCTGGTGGTGTTCGGATACCGCGACCATTTACTTCGATGATGTACGAGTGCCTAAGGAAAATATTTTGGGTGGCGAAGGGATGGGTTTCCTTGTCATCATGAACAATTTTAACAAAGAACGGTTAGGCATGATCGTGAACATGGAAGCTTGCGCGCGTTGCTGTTTAGAAGAAGCCGTCAAATGGGCAACTGAGCGAGAGACCTTCGGCAAGCCATTGTCAAAACACCAAGTAATACGTCATAAAATTGCGTCTATGAAACAAAGGATTAACGCAACTCAAGCCTACCTGCACCATATAAATCGAGAGATCATGAATGGTAGTTCAAATTTTGGAGACCTCGCATTGCTCAAAGTGCAAGCCAGTGAAACTATGGAGTTTTGCGCACGCGAAGCAAGCCAGATATTGGGCGGTGCAAGCTATCTAAGGGGCAGTAAGGTGGAGCGGATTTACAGAGAAGTCCGTGTCAACGCTATAGGCGGCGGTTCCGAAGAGATTATGCGTGATCTGGCAGCTTCGCAGTACCAGCTGTAGTAACGTCTGAGCAATCACTACCACAGTGAATGTAGCGCAGACCTGCCTGTACCGCTGCGTCAGCTGGCTTAAAGCCTAATACCTAAGGCATGGGCTTTTTCGTTGGCCTATATCGCTGTATCTATACAAAGCCCGGAGCGGCAATGCAAAGTCTGAACGGATGGTGTTATCTCTGCAAAAGAGGTTCATTGCATGCCGTAAACATGATATTTTCCTTACCATTGCTGATTGTCACAAGGGTGTCGTTTCCGTTTTACTAAAAACGAAACAAGGTATAGCTTCACCAGTAATATTGGGTTCTGGGCTCTAATTGGGTAAGCCCTAGGGTCTTTATAATAATGAACAGGGGGCATAGTGTTACTTCGGAGAATCACTGAGCATGTGAAAGACCAAAACTGGTTTGCAGTTTTCATTGATTTCTTCATCGTGGTGGTCGGTATACTTATTGCCTTTCAAATCACGGAGTGGAATGAGTCACGTCAACAACAAGCAACAACCGATAATTATATTGAACGACTTCGCGAAGACCTACAGGCAAATCAAGAGGACGTTATCCAGAGAATCGCATATTTCGAAAGGACGAAAACACATGCCCTGGATGCACTCGCAGCTTTAAACCAGGAACCGGACTCTCTAGGTATGAAATTTTTGATAGACATCTATCAGACTAGCCAAATCATTCCTCGAGATATTGGGCGAGATACCTATAATGAAATTTTATCCGTTGGTGCTAATGACGCTATAACGAATGTAAATATACGCAAGAGGTTGGCAAACTATTATCGCAGCATCAAAGCCTTGGACATTACTCTTATTGCCGTAACCCCATACCGTGAAATCATACGTAAAGGAATGCCATACGCTGCTCAGGCAGCAATACGTGAAAGTTGTGATGATCTAGCAGCAACCGGGCCATCTGGCTCAGCAATTATTTCGCTACCTGACAGCTGTGCACCGGAGATGACACAAAGTGAAATAGTCCGTGGTGTCACTACCATCAAAACTCTCGATATTCGTAAACCTTTAGTTCGAAGATTGTCCGATTTGGATTTAAAACTAACTCATGCAAAATTATTTATTCAACGAACTAAATTGATGGATGAATTTCTTGCCAAAGTACAAAACTAATATTTGTGAGATTTAGACAACGCTGATCACGTCGTTGGTAGTGAGTATACCAACGTGATTCGATCGTATGATCTTCACGGGCTTAAAAAATACGAACAACGATATGGGGCGTTGTATTTAATGCACGCTAGTCTTGCCGAGTCTGATCAGATATTGTTAGATTTGGTCAATGAAATTTTATCGCAGATATAGGTGAGTATCGACGTGGGTTTGTTTGCTCCACAGCACAACCCGTTACGAGTCAAAGCGTTGCGGATTAAGGGGAACATTCGCGTTCGCGAATAGTACTCGGATAAACGTTAGCCGGATAGACATTAAATAGTAGGGTGAAATAGAAACATGAATTTATTTACTGAACTAAAACGCAGAAATGTGTTTCGTGCGTTGGCTGCGTATTTAGTGATTGGCTGGTTGCTCACTCAAGTATCTACGGCCCTAGAGGAAGCTCTTCATCTACCGCCCTGGTTTGATAGTTTTATTGTTAGCATGCTGCTGATAGGCTTTCCCTTGGTCATATTTTTCTCTTGGGCCTATGAAATCACCCCTGAAGGTGTCAAAAAGGAATCAGATATTGAGTCGAATAAATCAATTGTCGCACACACCGGTAAAAAATTAGACATAGTCACTTTGCTGGCCGTGGTTGCGGCCGGTGGCATGTTTGCCTATCAGCAACTGAACCCGGTATCTGGTCTCGGTTCTCAATCATCGAATGTTAGCGAGACGGCTGAAATCGAAGTCGATGAGAAAGGCGCCGCTTCGTCGAGCGCTGAAAGTGATAACGGAGATGCCTCAATTGCAGTCCTCCCGTTCGTTAATATGAGTTCTGATAAAGAACAGGAATATTTTGCGGATGGTATTTCTGAGGAAATTTTAAATGTGCTGGTTCGCATCCCTAATCTTAAAGTAGCGGGCCGTACCTCTAGCTTTTCCTTCAAAGGCAAGAATGAAGACTTGCGAAATATTGGCGATGCTTTGGGGGTTAATCATCTTCTCGAAGGCAGCGTGCGTCGTTCTGGCACGACGTTACGGATTACCGCACAGCTTATTCGTAGTGAAGATGGTTTTCATTTGTGGTCAGATACTTACGACCGAGAACTTGAAGACATCTTCGATATTCAAGATGAAATATCGCAACATGTAGCAGAACAGCTCGCCATAACGCTAGGATTAAACACCAAAATCAAAATGCATCAACGTACTGATGATTTATTGGTGTATGAAAATTATCTAAAGGCCAAGCAGTTGTTTTTGCTACGCGGTAAAGACAATCTAGATCAGGCTCTAGCGTTGTTAGATGAAGCGACAAAAAGAGACCCAAATTTTGCGCCTGCTTGGACCTATAAAGCATACGTTTATGGTGTATACGGCGCCTATTCAAGTGAAGAAGATAATCTTGCTCACTCTAAAACATGGACCAAAGAAGGCCAACAGGCAGCCCAACGCGCTTTGCAATTGGACACTGAGTCGGGTGATGCGCTCGCTGCGACCGGCGTATTTGATTTCTACAATTTTAAGTTAGTAGAAGCGTTTGAAAGTTTTGATCGCGCACTTGAGCTTGAGCCTGATAACGCCAACGTACTGGATACTGTTGTACAACATTTATTGGCAACGGGTTACTATGAACAAAGTGAAAGATTATCAGAGAAATCAGTTGCTATTGATCCGTTGTTGGCGACGTATCGAAATATACAGGCTGCCACATACGGGTTTTTGGGTGAAGATCATCAAGCTATCACGGCTTTTAAGAAATCTATAGAGCTTGATCCGAGCCTGTTTTTTCCTTATGTGAACTTGCTTCTTTTTTACAGCGGCAAACCTGAATATCACGCAAGCATAAAACCTTTAATAAACAAGGCCTTGGAAAATAAAGCATTTGTAGGTAAATCTGCAACCAATGCAAAGCAGCTACTCGGTATTCTTAACGATGAAGATTTGCTCGCCGACAAAAAAGCTCTGCGAGAACTCGCCATGCAAAGTCAAAACAGGATGCTTATTGAAGTTATAAGCCAGTTTACGGCTGATGTCGAACTGATTGTTAATAAGTACTTTGCCTCCCTCTGGTCAGGGAATTATAACTATGGACCCGATGTCTTTACATTTCCTTCAATTGATGGGTTTTATAAAAATAAACTTTTTAAGGAACAAGTTAAAAAAGATGGTCTATTAGCGCTATGGCAAGCGCGCGGTTTTCCTGCCCATTGCCGGCCAATAGGCGACGATGATTTTGAATGCAAACACCTAAATTAGAAAAAGAACAAACAGAATAGCATGAGCTTATTTAACGAACTAAAAAGAAGAAACGTATTCAGGGTAGGGTTGGCCTATTTGGTCAGTGCATGGGTGATTGCACAAGTGGCTGATTTGGTGTTAGATAGCATCGATGCGCCGCCTTGGGTGATGCAAGCAATTTTATTGGTACTGGGCTTGGGTTTCATTATCGCCCTTATCATTTCTTGGGCTTATGAGCTTACGCCTGAAGGCCTGAAAAAAGATTCCGATGTTCCCCTCGATGTATCCATTGCCAACCACACAGCTAAGAAATTAGATTACATCACCATTATTGCGGCACTGGGTGTGCTGGGTTTGTTTGTGTACCAACAAGTGAATCAACCAAGTTCTTCAACTGGTTCATCGCATGAAACAAATGTGAGTCAGCGTAGTAGTGAGATGTTGAGCGAAAACACCGAAAGCCCTGAAAGCTCTGAAAGCTCTGAAAATCCAAAAAACAACATCGTAATCAGCCAAGCCACTATTACCAGTAAAGAGGTTGATTCAATAGCCGTTTTGCCATTCGTGAATATGTCGCCGGATAAAGACCAAGAGTACTTTGCTGATGGTATCTCAGAAGAAATTCTCAATGCCTTGGTCAAAGCCACCGGCCTGAGAGTGGCAGGACGAACCTCATCATTCTCGTTTAAGGGAAAGGGTAAGACCATTAAAGAAATTAGTGAGGTGTTAAATGTCGCTCATGTGCTGGAAGGTTCTGTGCGCAAACAAGGCGATAAAGTGCGGATCACCGCACAATTAATCAAAGCTGATGATGGCTTCCATCTGTGGTCAGAAACCTACGATGGCAAGCTTGATAATATTTTCGATCTTCAGGAAAACATATCTCGAAAAGTGACTGATGAACTAAAAATCATTCTTAATTTAAACCCAGAAGAACGCCTTGCCAATAAGATGACTGAAGACATTGAGGCGTATGAC
Organism: uncultured Arenicella sp.; assembly: GCA_905479805.1. GTDB lineage: Bacteria > Pseudomonadota > Gammaproteobacteria > Arenicellales > Arenicellaceae > Arenicella. The sequence goes on along the minus strand of CAJQNY010000116.1, from coordinate 2,938 downwards.
TTGTTCTTACGAGGGCGAGAACTGGTCGCCAAGCGACTTGATGATAATATTCCACAAGGTTTAGCGTTGTTAAGCCAAGCCGTTGAACGTGACCCAAGTTTTGCTCAAGCTTGGGCCGTGCTTGCCGAAGCCGAAGTTGTAAGTTATGGATACATTGATGTGGGTCAGTCTGAGGCACACAAACGAGCAAGCTCTTATGCGCAAAAAGCGATAGCACTGAATAATAAACTGGCCTTGCCCTACGCTGTTTTAAGTTTAATCGAAGCTGATAATGGCATGATGTTAGAAGCAATCGACGATTTGAACCAAGCGCTTCGATTAGAGCCGAATAATGTTCTGATTAATCGTTGGATCGGGGGTATTTATAGTCGAATTGGCCGAGCTGATTTAGCAACGCCTTTTTATGCACAAGCCTATCGACTCGACCCGCTCTCATCAACTAATGCATTTAACTTGGCTTCATCAAGTTTTTTCAATGGCGAGTTAGAAATAGCCGAAAAAATGTTTCGGATAGCAGGTGAGTTACGAAACGAAGTGATCTTTGAATCAAGTTATATTTATGATTTTCAAGGTAAACATCAACTCGCAAGAGATCACACAATGAAAGCCTATGAAGAAGCCTTAGGACGAGGACTAGAACTATTGTCGAATGATGAAATGGTGGTTTTAGTTAACGCCATGTTTGGTGGCACAGAGCAAGAAAAAACCGCTGCCCGAGCCTTGAACGGCATGTGGTTAAAAAACTCCGATGACCAATACTATTGGCAATTGCAACTACTGGTGGCCATTGGTAATAACGATCGAGCCTATGAAATATTAGAGAGTAAGCCCAGCTTCTTTACTAACTTCTCCGCCGAAGCGACGTGGTATCCGAATGCGGCCTTCAAAGATTTTCGAGCGGACCCGCGTTTCATTAAACTATTACAAAAGCACAATTACCCACCAGCATGGCAATCCATTGGTTGGCCAAAATATTGCCAACCGAACCCCGGCACCGATGGGCAATTTTCGTGTCAGTAATACACAATGTTAAAGAGCCCCAATGCTACTAAGAAAAATAAGCAAACACGTTACAGAGCAAAACTGGTTTGCCGTTGCTCTCGACTTCGTCATCGTTGTCGTCGGTGTGTTCATCGGTATGCAAGTTGCCAATTGGAATGAGTCGCGAGTGGAGTTTCAAAATGAAACCGATGCTCTGATAGAGCTCAAGAAAGAGCTGTCAGAATCAATCAGTATTACCAGCGCTCGATCTGAAACCTACAGGCAAACCGCTGACGCGGGAAAGCGCGGTTTAGCCTATCTTGAAAAAGAAACAGATTGCGCTAAAAACTGTTGGGATCTAATTGTGGATTTTATGCATGCGTCGCAATGGCAAGACCTCACTACGGATCAGTCAAGTTATGAGAATATGCGAACACAAGGGTTCCCTAAAAGCACGAAAATTATTGATGCCGTTAAAGACTATCAGAACCAACAGAGAAATAATGCAGCGGCTTTTGTCACGTTGCCAGATTATCGCTCAATAGTTCGTCAGGTGATTAACATTAAGGCGCAGGAGTACTACTGGGAGCACTGCTGGTCGATTGTCGACGGTCAAGAATTGTATGTTCTAGACTGTCCGTCAGGGCTGCCGGCTGATGAAGCCAAGTTGTTGATAAATGAAATTCGACAGAACAGCAGTATAAAAGGGCACTTAACAGAATGGGTTGGGGCTGTTGTCTCGCTACCCACAACCTTGGGTGATCAAAATATCGCCGCCCAAGAGACTATAAGTTTGATTGATCAAGAACTTGAAAGTAGATGAGTTTGCGTAAATAATTAATGGAGACAGTTGCGTTTCTATTACGATTATTACTACGCTTATCGATCAGCCGATAAAATGATCAAGCTTCGCGATTGATGGAATAGCGATATTGCCATAACCGAGTGTTATTAACCCTTTGCGGTCTAGCGCTTTCAATGCCTTTCCGATCGACACTCTAGAGACATTGAGGGCGTGTGCTAGATCGACTTGTCTACATTCGATTATTTTCTCATGACTGGAATTTTTACTGATTCCCAATATCAGTTTGGCTGCTCTTGTTTCAAGGGATTGCTTTTTCGTGTCGGCCACGTAGTCAAGGATAGCGCCAAATCGCGCATAGGCCACTCTGAGCATAACGTGGCTGAATTCAGAGTGGCTTTTCAGTAGCGCGTTGACGGTCATTAAGGGAAGCCGGTCTAGAACTACATCCGTTTCGGCATGGGCGTCGTGGCGCACGGATTCACCTAAAAATAATGAGATCTCTCCAAAAGTATTACCTTCGCCTAAAATCGACATATTAAACCGCGAGCCATCGATGCCATCAATGCCTAGACGAACCAAACCCGAACGGATTAAGGATATGTGGCTAGCTGGAGAGTCTCTTCGTTCAATCAGGTCTCCTTTTACATAAACGAATTCCTCTGCAGCGGAACGGATGCTTTTTAGCAAAACTGGAGTAGCGGCACTCGCGAGAGTCGTGGTTGAAAAGTCAATTGGGTCAGCCATGACCTAAATGTAAACCATTTAGCTTTTTAGATTAAGTGCTCAGTGATAATATTTTTATTCTGATGAACATATCCCCTAAGCGGGTAGGCGTGCAATGAATACTGAAAATCGAACCATTGAACAACTTTTGGACCAGATTTCTACACCGCTTGAGCTCTTTTATCACTATGAAAAAAATACGCCTGATAGCACCTGCTTTGTACAACCTTATCCCGACGGAAGTATTGTCAATTACAGTTGGAAGGAAGTAGGCAGGCAGGTCCGTTGTATGGCAGCGTATTTGGAGTCTCTGAATTTACCACAAGGCAGTAATATTGCATTAATGTCGGGTAATTGTGCCTATTGGATAATGGCCGATATAGCTATCTGGATGGCCGGACATTGCTCAGTGCCGTTGTATCCGGTGCT
>CAJQNY010000115.1 GCA_905479805.1 uncultured Arenicella sp. | reverse complement strand
GCTGGCTTGCGACTATAGTTGCCTTAATCAGCGCGGTTTCGTTTCTAGTCATTGCTTTACTTACTGGTAATTACAACTCCTTCCTAAAAACAGTCATCAACGCTGACATAGTCGCAATAGCAGCATTGCTGGTCGCGGCTGTGTCTATGCGCTTACTTGTGAAATAGAGCAGTCACAACGGGTGTTGCACTGTAGCGGTGCCGCAGCAGTGAAGTCCTTTATGCTACCCTTTTTCTATTCTATACTTGAGTGCTTAATTCCATGACTGATGAGATAGACCATGAATCAACAAGAGAAAGACCTTCGCATAGAACTGGCGGCCTGTTACAGAATATTTGACTACGTGGGTTGGGATGAACTGATCTTTAATCACATTACGGTCAAAGTCCCTGGCGATGAAGGGCACTTCCTGATCAACCCTTACGGTCTTCACTACAGCGAAGTCACGGCGTCAAATTTAGTTAAAGTCGATATTCATGGAAATATCGTTGAAAAATCCGATTACCCGGTTAATCCCGCCGGTATGTTAATCCACAGCACTATTCATGCCGCGCGTGATGATGCTCATTGCATTGGTCACACGCACACCGATGCTGGAATGACAGTAGCCTGCCAGGAAGGCGGATTGCGAATCGACAATTTCTATTCGGTGTTGTTATATAAGCAAGTCGCCTATCATGATTTTCATGGCTTGACTGTGGACGATTCAGAGCGAGAAGAGTTGCTTGCAAGCCTGGGTACTAAGAATTTATTGATTTTACGCAGTCATGGGTTACTAGCCTGTGGGCGGAGCGTAGCCGAAATGTTTTTCAATCTATACTCCTTGCAGCGTTCTTGCGAAGTTCAGGTCGCTGTGGATAACAGTGGTAAGTCGGTAATTCCGGTGTCGGTTGAGATTGCAGAGAAGTCGTCCGAATTGCTAAAAATTCAGATGGCTGCAAATCAAGGTAAGCCAGCCGGTCAATTGGAATTTGATGCAATGCGGCGCTTAGTCGATAAGATTGATGACTCCTATATGGATTTGTAGTTAAGCCAGCAAAGGGATAGGCGGTGTGCAGATGAGTTCATTGCCGCCGAATTATATTATGTGGAGTGGCGCTGCTTTGGAATATTTTTAGCTAGGTCTGGTTGAAAACCGAACTGAATTGCCAATATAGAAGAACGGCTGCTTCTTAATAGTTCGTCTGAGATGGATAGCGGCAATTGTGCTAAAGTTGAACCTGTTATTGGGCCGTTAACACTAACTCAAAGGAGAAGATTATGATGAAGAATACATTGATTGCATGTCTATTTTTGTGTTGCTACGTGGGTGGAAATCTCATGGTAGAAGCGAAACCGAAAGTTTATAAAATTTTAGGTGATCGGAAAAATGGAACGAAATTTCGACATGTCGAAGCTGAGTCTTACATCCCATTCAATAAATCATATGAAGAGTTAGACGACTATCAGCAGAAAATTTATGGCAAGCTCTACAAAGTACTGACCGAAAGACCATTAGCCGAAACGGAAAAGCCACCATACCCTTTGAAAGGACTACAGGCACTTTATAAGCCTATCATTCGAAAAAACAAACTGGTCGCAAAGAATGGGACCGTCTTTTTTGTTGCCCTCATAGATGAGGAAGGAAAAGCTGAAAAGGTAACGGTTTATCAGAGCCCGAATAGAAAATTCACAGAATTCTTAAATATTCTAATGTTCACCACAGAGTTCGAGCCTGGCACTTGTGATGGCGTTCCATGTGAAATGGAATTTCCCTTCGAAATGGAATTGAGATACGTCGACCGAACTAAGGACATTATGGGTGGTAAAGGGGTTTACACAAAAACTCCGGGCACTGAATAGAGCCACTTTAAGCAATGTTTTCGATGCGGCACGGCAGTCGGATTCTGAATGGATGAAAAGCCCATTTGAAATTCGCTTGGATTCTCCGGTTAGTGCTCGCGTAGTCGACTTGTTGCAGGAGCATTACCAAGAAATGTTTAAACACTCTCCCGCGGAGAGTGTGCATGCCTTGGATATATCGAGCTTGAACACGAGCGATGTTACATTTTGGTCTGCATGGGATGATGCCAACCTCGCTGGCTGTGCGGCTTTAAAACAAATCGATGTGGCTTGCACGGAATTAAAGTCCATGAAGACAGCGTCTGCGTATTTACGTCAAGGAGTCGCCGCTCATTTGTTAAGCCACCTGATATCGGAATCTTCGTCTCGTGGCTACCAGACCATTTACTTGGAAACAGGAAGCGCAGACGTATTTACGCCAGCGCGTAAGCTCTATACCTCTTTCGGCTTCCACGAAGTAGGACCTTTTTCAGACTATGAATTAGATCCGCACAGCGTGTTTATGAGCTTGAATCTACTGTCAGGGTAGGCCTCCGAAAACCGCTAGTAATTTATGTGCTGGCGCCTACAATAGGCGCATGGCCATTATCCAAGACAGAAAAAGCTGTGAACGCGCACGAAACGCTCGGGATGCACGGTTTGACGGATTATTCTTTATCGCGGTCAAGACGACTAAAATTTATTGTCGACCAATTTGCCCAGCTGGCCCGCCTTTAGAAAAGAACGTTGAGTATCACGATACCGCAATCTCTGCCGCTCAGGCTGGTTATCGACCTTGCATGCGCTGCCGGCCTGATAGTGCGCCGCAATCCTGTGCTTGGCGAGGCACTCAGACGACGTTTCAACGCGCCTTAGAGCTGATCCAGCAAGGAGCATTGCAAGAAGGAACAATCCAAGATCTATCGGATAGATTAGGGATATCAGATCGCTATCTGCGAGAATTGTTCGAGACTAATCTGGGTACATCGCCTAAAAAATACGCGATTTATCAACAATGCTTGTTTGCCAAGCGGTTGTTGCATGAATCTCTTTTGCCCATCACTCAAATTGCGTTTGCATCTGGTTTTAAGAGTGTACGAAGATTTAATGAAGCGATGCAGCAGCAACTTAATTTATCACCTTCACAAATCCGCAAATCGGATAAGTCTGTTGAGAATGATTTACAGCTGAAGCTCTATTATCGACCGCCGTTTGCCTGGCAGCATAGTCTGAGCTTTCTGGCGAAGCGAGTGATCCCAGGAATTGAGTGGATTGAAGGCGAGAGTTACTGCCGAACGATTCGTTATGATGAAACAAGTGGTTACCTAAAGCTCACGAATAACCCGGTAGACAACTATTTGAAGCTAAGCCTACATTTGGATGACTATCGTCACCTAAATCAGATAACGCAGCGTGCAAGAGAAGTGTTTGACGTTGACGCACCCATTCAAGGAATAGATTCGCATTTACAAGCGCTTTTGGAGCCGGAGCTTGAGTACCTGGAGGGATTACGAATTCCTGGTATCTGGGACACATTTGAAGCAGGTGTTCGCGCCATACTTGGACAGCAAGTCTCAGTGAAGCAAGCGATGAATCTAGTCACCGTTTTTGTTGACGAACTTGGCGAAGATAGATCTTGGGATACTGTTGGTGACAAAAAGCTATTCCCTTTGCCGAGCCAGGTAGTAGGGCATTCATTAGATTTCTTTAAAATGCCGCAATCACGTAAAGATACCATCCGACGGCTTGCTGAACACTTTCAAAGCAGTCCAACTCCGGATGATGTGGATCAATGGGGTGACATTAAGGGCATTGGTCCGTGGACAGTAAATTACGTAAAAATACGCGGCAGCAAAGACCCTAATATCTGGTTGGCTGGCGATGCCGGAATTAACAACGCTCTAAAATCACTGTCACAAACGCCAGATATTGAAGAGGCTAAGCCTTGGCTTAGTTATTTAACGTTCCACCTGTGGAACCAGCTGTAACAATTGAATAGAAATCTAGAAAATCAGAGGCAATGAAGATGTCCGATAGTAACACTGTGAACTATGTTGATAGTTTTGAAACCCCTCTTGGGAGAATGGAAATTCAAGCCAGTAAAGAGGCGATCCAATCGATAATGTTTGTAGACGATGTCATGCCTCGCCGACCAAATAATGTTACTGATATTGGAATTGAGCAATTACAACAGTATTACGCTGGGGAGCGTACAAAGTTTGAGTTGCCAATGGATGCTCAAGGAACTGAGTTTCAAAAACAAGTATGGTCAGCACTGTGTGGCATTAATTTTGGTGAAACGTGTTCGTACAGTGATATCGCTGATGCTATTCAGAATCCCAAAGCCGTTAGAGCTGTTGGCTCCGCAAATGGTAAAAACCCACTGACGATCGTCGTGCCTTGTCATCGAATTATTGGTCGTGACGGATCACTGACTGGCTACGCGTCTGGTGTTGAACGAAAGTCGTGGTTGCTGAATCATGAATCACCCAGCCTTTTCTGAACCTGAAAAATATACCCTTATAGGTGATTAATTCGTTTCAAGCTCATGATATCTTAGATGCAGATTACGCTATTGGTTGCGTTTTTATCTGATCACTTTATGCGAGGAATGAATAATGAAGTATTGGTACTCCCTATGTTCAACGAGACAGCTTATTAGTACTGGGCGTCGTAGCGGCTTTGTGTCTACAGCCATTCTTTTTATGGCGATGACGTTCGCTAGCGTGAGTCAAGCTCAGTCTGTTAGTTTTAACCTACTTGATGCAACTCCAATAGGTAGTTGGCAGTTACGTCAGGATACGACCACCGACAAGAAAGGCCGAAAATCTATAATGGAAACGCGCAGCAGCCTGCTAAGCAAGGAAAGCCGAGATGGAGAAACCCATTATTGGGTAGAAATGGTGATTGATAACTATAAGGTTAAGAAGAATGGTTCGCGCAAAAAAGAAGGCGAGCAAGTCGTGGTTAAAACGCTGATCTCTGAGACACTGATGAACGGTGACCCAGCCAATGTCATGACTAACATGCGTGGCTTTGGCGCTGAGTTAATAATTCAAAGTGGTGATCAAGACCCAATGAGAATGAGCGGTAGCGGTGGAATGTTTGGGGCCGTCATGAAAGCGATGGGAACTGAAGTTAACTATGACTTTAATGAATTGGGCGATGAATCAGTCACGGTACCAGCGGGTAGTTTCGATGCCAGGAAAATTCAAGGCAGTGGGGTGACCGAATCCAAAATCGTATTCAAAAAAATCCGCGTAGAAAGTGAGAGTACTGTTTGGTGGTCGGCTAAGGTACCCTTCGGAATCGTTAAGTCTGAAGGTCATTCAATCACTAACAAGAAAAAGAGTGTTCACAGCTCTGAACTGATGGAATACGGACCTTCTGGCGCCACCAGTTTGATTACTAAGCAGCCGACGGATATGCCTAATCTTAGCGATATGTTTAAACGGTAACGTTCACCAGCTCTACAGCTTATCTACTAAAACGGGCAAAACTGGAGTCAGATTCCCAGACGGTTACTGAAACCACTGGGAATTTCTTCTCCTCGGCGTACCCGTAGATTAATTCAGCAATGTTTTCCGCAGTAGGGTTTTTGTCCATGGCGTAAAAACGCTCTTGGCGTTCTTCAAATACAGGAATGAGTGGATCGTCCTTGGCCAATAGCAAGGTGTGATCAAGGGTGTCATCAATCCAAGTTTTCATGATAGAGCGGATGTCGCTAAAGTCCATCACCATGCCACGTTCATCCAGTGTTTCACTTGCCAACATGATATCTACTTTGGCGGTATGCCCATGCAGGTTCGCGCAAGGCCCCACATAATTAAGCAGACGGTGGCCATAGCAAAAGTTAACTGATTTAACGACTTCGTACATTTTATTTATATTTAATGTCGGTGACTTAGGTGGCTATTTTACCTGAAAAATAGCCGAGCCTTAGCGTGGTTTTGTCAAGCTTGAGAGTATATTGTCATTTGACTTAGCTTGAATGGGCTTGCAATCCCGATATTCAGCTAATGAATGGCATATTTGCTGGCATACATTATGCGGTTTACCACATAATAGACGACCCAAATCAGAGATGGTAATGCGAGCAATGAAAGCGACTGGCATTTAGACCGTTCTAGTTAGGTGAGCGGATCACAACACTTTGATTTTCTATAAATAATATTAATACGCACGAGGGCACACCATGTTTAAAGGTAGCGCGATCTCGGTACAAATGCTTGATGCAGGTATCGCAGAACTGAATTTCGACCTAGCTGGCGAATCAGTTAATAAATTTGATTCACAGACTGTTAACGAATTGACCCAAGCTCTAGATGCTTTGGAAAATGCCGAAGGCTTGAAAGGCGTTTTGGTAACCAGTGGCAAAGGTGTATTCATCGTTGGTGCTGACATTACTGAATTCCTTCCATTGTTGGGCAAAGAAATTACTGAACAAGGCAATGACTTAGGCGGTAATAATTTAAACTTTAATCGAATCGAAGACTTTGCTGTGCCATTTGTCGTTGCCATCAACGGGTTCGCATTAGGCGGTGGCCTTGAGTTTTGCTTAGCGTGTGATTATCGAGTTATGAGCAGTATTGCCAAAGTAGGGTTGCCAGAAGTTAAGTTGGGCCTTATGCCTGGCTGGGGTGGAACAGTAAGATTGCCACGTATCGCCGGTGCGGATACTGCTATTGATTGGATTGCTTCAGGCAAAGATCAACGCCCTGAGGTCGCTCTTAAAGCGGGTGTTGTGGATGGAGTTGTTGCGCCTGAGAATCTTCGAGATTCAGCGCTGAAGGTTTTGCAAGACTGTGTGGCTGGAAAGCTCGATTATGCAGCTCGACGTGCGCAGAAGAAGGCGCCGCTAAAATTAAATCAGACGGAATCGATGATGGTTTTCGAGACCTCTAAAGCATTCGTTGCTGGCCAAGCTGGACCGAATTACCCAGCTCCAATTGCCGCAATTGAATGCATGCAGAATGCTTCCACCATGGAGCGGGATGCAGCAATACAGTTAGAAGCTAAAGGTATGGCTAAGTTGATGTCAACTGATGCAGCTGCAGCGATGGTTGGATTGTTCTTGAGTGATCAATTGATTGGCAAAAAAGCCAAAGGCTGGCATAAGAAAGCCGATAAAAAGGTAGAGCGTGCCGCGGTACTCGGCGCTGGCATTATGGGTGGCGGGATTGCGTATCAATCGGCCTATAAAGGCACACCGATCAAGATGAAAGATATCAACCAAGATGGTTTAGATCTTGGCTTATCTGAGGCAAACAAATTGTTAGCCAAACAGGTGAATCGTGGACGAATGAAGGTTGAGAAAATGGGCAAGATCCTTGCTGATATCGACCCAACGTTGTCTTACGATAACTTTGATGGTCTGGATATCGTTGTTGAAGCTGTCGTTGAGAATCCGAAAGTTAAGCATATTGTTTTGGCTGAAGTTGAGAAGGCGGTTGCGGATGACGCGGTTATCGCTTCAAACACCTCTACAATTTCCATCACCTACTTAGCGGAAGCTTTACAACGACCCGAAAATTTTTGTGGCATGCACTTTTTCAACCCGGTACACGCAATGCCGTTGGTAGAAGTAATTCGTGGTGAAAAAACGTCAGATACCGCGATTGCTCGAACCGTAGCCTACGCGAGTGCTATGGGTAAAAAGCCCGTTGTTATTAATGATTGTCCGGGCTTTCTAGTGAACCGTGTTCTATTTCCTTACTTTGCTGGTTTTATGGGCCTGCTTAAAGACGGCGCAGACTTTGTGAAAGTAGACAAAGTGATGGAGCGCTGGGGTTGGCCGATGGGTCCTGCGTATTTGATGGACGTCGTTGGCATGGATACTGGGCATCATGCGGAAGCCGTGATGGCCGAAGGATTCCCTGACCGCATGACCAAAGAATTCAAAACAGCGGGCGATGTTATGTTCGAAAATGATCGATATGGCCAGAAAAATGGTAAAGGTTTTTACGTGTATGAATTGGATAA
>CAJQNY010000114.1 GCA_905479805.1 uncultured Arenicella sp. | reverse complement strand
GCCCGCATGGATGATGAGCAGGCGATGGATGTTGCCAAGAAAAGTCGCCGTGTTGGACGTGAGTTTGACGATCTGTCGCGCGTGTTAATCACTCACATGATGGACGACACTCGCAATATTAAAAATGCCCTGCGCGTTATCTGGTGTGCGCGTGCCTTTGAGCGTATTGGTAACCACTCTACCAATATCTGCGAATTTGTCGTTTACCGCGTTAAAGGCAAAGACATTCGCCACACGAGCTTAAAGAAAATTCGTAAGAAGCTTTATCCTGAAACACTGAAATCTAATGACGATAATTCAGGCCCTAAGTAACAGCAGATATTAATATGGAAACGATACTCCTCGTAGAAGATGAACAGTCGATTCGGCAAATGCTAGAGTTCGCACTCTCAAGAGCCGGCTATCGCACCTTAGAAGCAGGTGATGCGCGGCAGGCTCAAAGCATTTTGCAGGAGACTCATCCCGACCTAATTCTAATGGATTGGATGTTGCCCGATGCAACAGGCATTGAGCTAATTCGGCACATCAAACAGGATGATTTCAACAGCGATATCCCGGTTATTATGCTGACCGCTAAGTCATCGGAAGACAATAAAATCACGGGGCTAAACTCGGGCGCTGATGACTACGTGAGTAAACCGTTTTCACCCAAAGAATTGATTGCCAGAATCCAAGCAGTCTTGCGAAGAAATAACTCACGCCAAACAGAAGATGAGGTAATAGTCGCTCAGCAGTTACGTCTCGACAAAGGCAGTCACCGCGTAACTATCGACAATAATTCACTTAACCTCGGGCCGACTGAGTTCCGTCTGCTTAATTTCATGATGGAAAATCCAAACCGTGTTTATAGCCGTGGCACCCTGCTCGATCATGTGTGGGGCAGGAATAACTATGTTGAGGAACGTACCGTCGATGTGCATATATTGCGTCTACGAAAATCACTGGCCCCATGGCAATATGACAGGCTCATTCAAACCGTGCGTGGCGTCGGCTATCGCTTCTCTCCCAATGAATAAGCCCGTTATATGAATTGGCGTGAATATTTTCACAAGGTAATCGTACCTGAGCTTAGATTGCTAGGCCTCATCGTGTTTGCCTGTCTATTGATATCGTCAACAGGCGTTCCATTCACATGGCTCATCGCTATCAGCTTACTCGCCTTTACTGCTTTTCATGTCTATCAAATGAAACTGTTATTGGCGTGGCTGATGGATAAACAACTGGTCGCCCCTCCTGATGATTTGCGCGGTATATGGTATGAAATCGCACTGGAAACACATCGTCGCAATAAAATAACTCGCGCTAATGATGCGAAATTACGCCAACTCATTGCACAATTCAGGAAAGTCAGCACGGCACTGCCCGATGGTATTTTGATACTAGACGAACTCAATCGCATTGAATGGCTCAACAAGCGAGCAGCAAAGTTACTTGGGCTTCGCAGAGATCAAGATCGCGGTAGTAATATTATTAATCTGGTACGCGATCCCAGTTTTGTAAAATTTTATAACGACAAGATAGAAGGTGAGAGCCTTCGACTAGACTCTCCTGCCAGTAATCAAATCAAGCTCGATCTACGTCTCATCCCTTACAACAACAACAACAACAAACACTTGCTGATTGTTCAGGACTTCTCTGCGCTACACCGAATGGAACAAATGCGTCAGGACTTTGTTGCCAATGTCTCCCACGAACTGCGCACACCGCTAAGCGTCATTGTCGGCTATATAGAAACATTGGATGATGACGACTCTCCTGAATTGGAAGCCTACCACTCCATTTTTTGGCAGATGAAACAACAATCAGATCGCATGACGCAATTGGTTGAAGACTTATTAATCCTATCAAATCTAGAAAATGACCAACACATCAACCGCCAGAATAACGTGGTTGTGCCCAAAATGCTGGATGGCATCGTCGATGACGCCATTATTTTAAGCGGTAGCAAAAACCATGACATCATTCTAGAGGCTGATGAAAATCTCTGGCTAAAAGGAAATACACGCGAGATTCATGCAGTATTTTCAAATCTAATGTCCAATGCGGTCCATTATACTCCAGAGCTTGGTCGTATCGTTATCCGCTGGTATCAAACCGCTGATCACATCATTATGGAAGTTGAAGACAATGGAACCGGTATCGATCATCAACATATTGATCGCCTAACTGAGCGCTTTTATCGGGCCGATGAAGGACGATCACGCAGTGCCGGTGGTACAGGGCTAGGACTGGCTATTGTCAAACACGCCTTGCAGCGCCACGACGCACAGCTGTCAATATCCAGTGAGCTTTTGGTGGGTAGTACCTTCCGTTGCCTGTTCCCTATTGAGCGTGGCATAGATGCCTCTTCCATCGATACTACAGAAGACCCTATACTTACGCCTTAGCCCCCACTGTAAGGACAGGTCTTATGACTGCGATTGAAACCGGATCAGCACTACATGAACAAATGATTGGCTGGCGACACTGGCTGCATCAACACCCCGAACTTTGTTTTGAAGAATTCAAAACCAGTGACTACATCGCCGAAGTCCTTGAAGGATTAGGCGTACCGTTTCAACGCGGCCTAGCCACCACCGGTATTGTTGCCACCATCAAAGGCCAGCACGA
>CAJQNY010000113.1 GCA_905479805.1 uncultured Arenicella sp. | reverse complement strand
CCAACTCGAAGGTCTTCGTCGTCGAAAGAGCTGTCTTGCCATCCGGTGCCTTGATAACCCATTATGTCCATCGCCAGTTCGTCGCGAGTCTGCAATGCGCTGGTTCCAAGATACTTCATGATAAGTAGCACATTAGGGTCTAATTGATCATTCAAGCCCTCTTGATGTGAGCGGTAACCCGTCAGGCCGATGGCACGCATTTGCATCTCATAATCTGTTACAGCCAACCTGGTGGGTGCATCGGCGATTTCACCGTCTTCGGTTTCACCTAAATATTGTTTGGCGATTTTTTCTAGCGATAAAGTACCACCGGCAAAACCCGACCCAAGTTCGGCCATCATCTTTCGCTCATGCTTCAACAGGCCTTTGGCGACGCCCCAGCCTTGATTCACTTTTCCGACTAGGTTGGTTTTTGGTACACGGACATTATCAAAAAATACCTGCGCGAACTCCGACTCACCGCTGATGAGGTCTATAGCTTGAGCCTTAACACCAGGTGATTCCATATCAATTAAAATGAAACTGATTCCTGCTTGCTTTGCGCCCTCATTGGACGTTCTAACTAAACAAAATATCCAATCAGATTCCACACCATAAGATGTCCAGATTTTGCTTCCATTGATCAAAAAGTGATCACCTTCGTCTACCGCTTTACATTGCAAACTGGCGAGATCCGACCCGGCACCCGGCTCACTATAACCTTGGCACCAACGCAATTCTCCGCGGACTATCTTTGGAATGTGAAATGCTTTCTGTTCATCATTGCCAAACTCTAAGAGCGCTGGGCCTAACATAGAGATTCCTTGGTCTGTTACTGGTGGCCGACACCCCAGTGACTTCATTTCCTCTTTTAAGATTTTTTCCTCAGCTTGGCTTAATCCACCACCTTGATACTCAACCGGAAAGGTTGGACATGTCCAACCTTTGTCTCGCATGCGCTCAAACCAAAGTTCCGCATCATCACTTGGAAACACTTGCTTGCGCCCAGGCCAGACTACATCTTGCTTCGGTACTGGAGTTCGTTGCGAGGCGGGGCAATTTTGTTCAAGCCAGGCATGCGTTTCTTGGCGGAATATGTCTAACTCTTTCAATTTATTTCCTTCCTAAGTCCGCTATACACATTCTAGATAGTTACCCCTGATCGATAGGCAGTGAAAAACCATCGAGCACTGATCTATAATCATCGTTGAAGTGACTGCTAAGGCTTGCATGAAGAGCCGCTTGTGACCACTTCTCTTGCCCATTAGGATTCTCATGTGCTGGGAGCACCTTCGGGCGTTGCAATACATTTACTTGATTGCCCCAAACAATAAATACTTCGCCAGAGATCCTAGCGGACTCGGGAGAGCTCAGATAAGTCACCAAGGGTGCAACATTGCTAGGGTCGAATTGATGAAACCCGCTCTCTGGTGCTTTGAACATCTCTGCCGTCGGACCTGAGTTTGTCATATCCGTTTCTGCTCTTGGCATGATGACGTTACAGGTGACGCCATATCTCATCATTAATTGCGCCGCCCCCATCGTCATGGCAACAATACCCGCTTTTGCGGCTGAGTAATTTGGTTGCCCTGCCGAACCATAAAGAACCGCTTCGGAAGAGGTGCTGATCAGTCGGCCGTGCGTTAAACCACCATCCTTTGCTTTACTCCGCCAATAGGCAGTTGCATTACGCATATTCACGAAATGACCACGCAGATGAACTCTCACAACCGAATCGAATTCTTCATCTGACATACTAAAGATTGTTTTGTCACGCAGAAAACCCGCGTTATTCACCATAATGTTCAAGTCGCCGTAGGCTTCAAGAGTCTTGGTGATTAACGCACTTGCATCATTGCTATCGGCGCAATCGCCTAAAACGACAATGGCCTCACCACCTGCGTTTTTTATATCTTCAGCAGTTTCGTACGCTGCTTCTTTTGCACCCGGCAAATCGATATCATTAATGACAACACGAGCACCGTTAGCTGCCAGATCCAAGGCTTCTTCGCGCCCCAAACCTCTACCAGACCCAGTTACGATTGCGACTTGCCCAACTAAATTTGCCATTATTCTTTTCTCGGTAAAGTTTACTTATTCTAAATACGTTCAATAATAGTGCCAGTACCAATTGCTGAACCACAACACATAGTGATTAAGGCCGTTGTTTTGTCGCTGCGCTCCAACTCATGCAAAGCAGTACAAATTAGCCTTGCGCCGGTAGAACCAACTGGGTGCCCTAAGGCCATGGCTCCGCCATTCACATTCACTTTATCCGTGTCGATATCATAGACCTGCGCCCACGAGAGTACGACAGCGGCAAACGCCTCATTGATCTCGAACAAATCGATGTCATCCTTAGTCATCCCAGAGCGTTCAAATAAACGCCTTGTGGCATCAACAGGGCCATCCAGTAAATAGTATGGGTCCGTTCCAACAACACAATCAGTGATGATTCGTGCGCGCGGCTTCAAACCTCGTTGCTGTGCTTGTTCAGCCGTCATCCAAAGGATGGCCGCTGCACCATCAGAAATTTGCGAAGAGGTTCCTGGCGTATGAATACCGTCTGGCATAATCGGCCTAAGACCCGCCAAACCCTCTAATGTGGTTTCTCGCATACCCTGATCTTTTGTGACGAGACGCGTCTCACCATTTGGCACCCCTTCATCATCAAGAGCGGGTACTTCAATACCCATAACTTCTCGATCAAAACGACCTTCATCCCAAGCTGTTTTAGCCCGCATCTGAGAATTAAACCCCAGTTGATCGATCATCTCTCGAGTAATCCCTCGGTTCTGAGCAATGCGTTCGGCATGAACAAATTGGTTTGGCGGAGTATCCCAAGCCCAGGTTTCGGGCAGATAAAAACCTGGACCGTTCATGACATTAGACCCCATTGAGACTCGACTCATAGACTCAACACCACAGGCGATCCCGATATCAACACTACCACTGCCGATCATCGAAGAAATTACGTGATTCGCCGTTTGTGCAGACCCACATTGGTTGTCCATCGTTGTTGCGCCAGCTGAGTAATCGTCGCTAAGGGTTAGCCATGCATTACGCGTGATATTGCTAGATTGCTCCCCAGCCTGAGTGACACATCCGCCCGCCAGATAATCCACATCCGAATATTCTAACCCGGCTCGCCTGAGAACCTCTTGTAACGGTTGAGCAAGTAATTGTGCAGCATGCAAGCCACTCAAATCCCCGATTACAGGCTTACCCTTAGCAATCGGTGTACGAACGGCTTCAACAATAACGGCTTCTCTCATCATTCCCAACTCTCTGTTAAATTACCATTAATCAAACGAATACAATCACTGCAAAAAAACAATCAACTAAATAAACACAATAGCCATTTGGTAAACCAGGCTTGGGGTTGGCGCACCGACAACCGATACCTGCCATTCCATCGTCATCTTAGTCTTGTGCTCTGACACTTCAATGGCGGCGACACGATTCCTACCTTGAATGTCACTGTCCACAAGTACGGGTGCCATAAACCTTAATTTATCCGAACCATAATTCATTATCTGTTTATAGCCGCTTACTTTTGCGGTGGCATCTTCGCCCGACCCTAGACGACTAAGCATCGATAAAACAAGGAAACCATGAGCGATAGTTGAGCCAAAAGGACTGTGTTTTTCACAACGTTCTGGATCTGTATGAATCCAAAGTGTGTCACCGCTTATTTCAGCAAAACCATCAATCATTTTTTGAGTAACCTTAACTGGACTACTCCACTCACTAAATTCTTCACTTAGCAGTGTATTGAGCTGGTCTTGATCCTTAAAATCTATCATGGTCCGTTTCCAGTTCAGCCCACGAACACAGCAATATCATCCAGTGCGGCGCGATCGGTTTTAGCCGTATTTATCTGCGCTTCCTGATCCTCGTACCCAAAAGACAGGCCAAACAGAATACCGTTCTCTTCGGGTATTTGTGCCACTTCCAAAATGGGGTCAGGGTAAAACGCCAAGGCGCCTTGTGGGCATGAAGCCAAACCATTTTCCACCATCAACAACATTATGGCTTGCAGGTAGATGCCAACATCAACCGCATTTACTTCTTTCATTGCTTTGGGCATTGAAAAGATTGCCACATGGGGAGCACCAAAGAACTGCCAGTTTTTCAACATCAACTCCATGCGTGCAGGCTTATCGCCTCTCTCGACCCCAACTGCTTTGTATAAGGCCACGGCACAATCAACTTGACGAACTTTGTACTCATCAGCCAGACCATAATCACCCGGCTGAAATGTCGGACTAGGCGCTTTACCCGAAGACACTTCGGCAACCAAATCAGTCGCCAGTTGGTTTTTTGTATCTCCTGATATGATTGAAACATGCCAAGGCTGGGTATTGCAATTCGATGCGCTTTGCTGAGCTTGCGCAAAGATTTCACGGATCAATTCCTTAGGTACGTCTTTATCTGAATAGGCTCTCACAGCCCTTCTCTTATTTAATAATTCGACTACATTCATTTAAAACTCGTTTCTCTATTTTAATTTTTCTATCAACAAAACCCGATAGATTTGGCAATTATGCAATACCATTGCATAATACATAATTCCAGTCTGCAAAACCAGATTGAAAGACTTCAAAGAACGCAGATTCAACCATGGATCTGTCGGAAACCTGCTATGTTGAGAGGTTCCTAAAGAGGTCTCTAAAACGAACACCCCAGTATTTCACTAATCATAGGTCAGAATCATGCACAAAGTTAGCGCCACAACCGTCGTCAACATTAACATTGATGACGCTTGGGAGAAGCTCAGCGATCTAAGTAAGGCACACTTCTATGTTCCCGACCTCACCGACACGAAGATCACTACTGAACAAAATACAGGAGTAGGCACCAGTCGTATAGTTTACAGCCAACGACCACCATTAACCGAAACAGTTCTTGAGTGGAACGAGGGTTCAGGGTTCGTATTACGATTACATCACCAAGACAAGAATGGCGATGATGCTGAAGGCGTGCCGCCGATGTTTAGTAGAGCCAAATTCAGCTATTCGATTAGCGCGGAATCCGACACGAGCACGCGACTCACTAACTCGATGGAGTTTGATATGAAGTGGGGCGCTATAGGTTCGGTCCTCGCGAAACTAATCACCAAACCAATGCAACAAATGCAAGAACAAATTATTGTCGGCCAACGACTGTATTATGAAACTGGCCTCAAAGCAGAAAAAGCCGATGTAATTGCATTGATTAAAAAGAGCAAAGGGTAATAAGGGAAGACCAAATGAAACTACTAAATGATAAGGTAGCTCTAGTAACCGGTGGCGGCATGGGCATAGGCCGCGCTATCTGCCAGGCCTACGCCGATGCCGGCGCTAAAGTAGCTGTCGCTGATTTCAATGCAAGTGCTGGTAAAGAAACCGTAGAACTCATTGAGACGGCGGGTGGGACAGCGTTTTTCATCGAAGCAGATGTCAGCAAGGAAGACGCGGTAGAAGCGATGGTCCAACAAACAGTAAAACAACTCGGGGGCCTCCATATGGCCTGCAATAGTGCCGCAGTTAGCCGAGGCTCCGGACCGATACATGAATTCACCCGTGAAGTATTCGATTCGACTCTTGAGCTTTGCCTAACCAATACTTGGTTATGCCTTAAGCATCAAGTTGCCGCTATGATTGAGTCAAACGCAGGTGAAGAAAGTTTAGGCAGCATCGTTAATATCTCTTCAAATGCGTCACTCAAAGGCCAAGCTTACAATACCGCCTACGCCACGGCTAAAGCAGGGGTCAATATTTTAACCAAGAGTGCCGCCAGCGAATACGGTGCCATGGGCATCCGGATCAACGCTGTCTCTCCGGGTGTTATCCGTACGCCTGGTATCGAAAATTATTTAAAGGAACAGCCTCACCAAGCTGAAAAATTTGATCGTGCTGCCGTGATGAAGCGAATGGGCAAGCCAGAAGAGATCGCCGATGCGGTTATTTTTCTGAGCTCAGACAAAGCGGCATTTATCACCGGGCAAATTCTAAGCGTCGACGGTGGCATGTCGGTTAAGTAAAAAAACGTATAAACATTAAGGTGAGATTAGTTTAGATATGCAAACACCAAACCGATTGCTAATTGTCTTCGCTTCTCTTTGTAGTCATGTGTGGTTTATTAGCGCCGCCAATGCACAACAGTCTGCTAGAAATTATTCAGAGCAACGCGCTCCCTGCGCTAATTACCAAGACTCTCGACAACCTCTATTTGGTGATTTGCATGTACACACTAAATATTCATTTGATTCCTATATATCAAGTCAACGCAACGACCCTTTTGATGCCTATCAATTTGCCCAAGGCAAGCCAATAACCTTACCCAGTGCGGATGGCGAACAGACCATTGTCACTCAGCTTGAACGGCCACTCGACTTCACTTCCGTTACCGATCATGCTGAGTTTCTAGGGCAAATCAGTATCTGCACCGAAGATTCAGGAAAATTGGGATATTGGTGGCCGCATTGCAGTCTGACGCGATCTGAATACTTTTGGTTTCAGTTGATTGCAGCCAACTGGTGGACCGGGCTTGGAGGGCAGCAGGCAGACGAAACACAGGAGTCTTTTGCATGCACATTGTCCGATTGTGACGCCGCAGATTTAAGTGTCTGGCAAACAATTCAGAAAGCCGCGGAAGACAACTATGACCGCAGCAGCGAGTGTAAATTCACTACCTTTGTTGGTTATGAATACACCGACGCTCCTAATCAAAATAACATGCATCGCAATGTCATCTTTCGGAACGAAAATGTGACGGACATGCCTGTTTCCACCTACGACACTGGCCGCGGGAATTTCCCTAAATTGTGGCAATTGTTGCGTGAGGAGTGCATTGATACAGATTCCGGTTGCGATGTAATGACTATTCCTCATAACCCCAATCTCGCGGGCGGTTTAATGTTCAGAGACCCTCCGAATCGACAGGAATTAGAAGACCGACTATTTTTCGAGCCCGTTGTTGAGATGACTCAGCACAAAGGCGCATCAGAGTGCCGCTTTGATCGTTTAGCGGGAATCGGCTTAGACACGACTGATGAACTCTGCAACTTCGAGCAAGTAGTGGCCGACAATCTAACTATGCTGGGTTCGGTGCATGGAAAAATTCGGACTGACCGTGCCGCCGCCGTACCGATTGAAAACTTTGCTTCGAGAAACATGTTAAGAAATGCGCTTAAAGCCGGACTCGAACTTGAAAAATCTAGCGGTGAGAACCCATTTGTAATGGGTTTCATCGGCAGTACTGACACACACAGCGCAACGCCGGGCGCCGCTGATGAAGAAAGCTTTGCCGGTCATTTAGGCCGACGAGACTCTGAGTATAGGAATGTGCAGGATCATTTTTTTTCTAATGCGGGCGGTCATGCCGTCGTTTGGGCAGAAGAAAATTCAAGAGATTCAATCTTTAATGCGATACGTCGTAAAGAAACGTATGCCACCAGTGGCACACGGCCGATTGTTCGTTTTTTCGCGGGTCATGGGTTTGATGAGTCCATGTGTGAGTCGAACAACATGGTTGCGGCTGCCTATCAGAATGGCGTACCGATGGGCGGAGAACTCAGCAATAAGGTTGATGAGAACGGCAATACTATCCAACCATCATTTCTAATTGACGCCGTAAAAGATTCAGGCACTGCTCGACACCCGGGCACTGATTTGCAACGGATACAAATCATCAAGGGTTGGGCGGGCCAGGATGGTCAAACTCATGAAAAAGTATTTGATGTCGTGGGCAATGCGAATAATGGCGCTAGTGTTAATAAAGATAACTGCAGTACCGTGGGGTCAGGCGCCAAACAACTCTGTTCCGTTTGGCAAGACCCCGAGTTTCAGCCAGATCAAAATGCATTCTACTATGTGAGAGTGCTTGAAAACCCGAGCTGCCGTTGGAGTACTCGACAATGCCAAGCAGCAGGCGTAAACCCCTTCGCGAAGAATTGTAAAAATCAGGCTATTTTGGCCAACGAGATCGCGCATGAGCGTGGAGCAGAGGGTCCGGTTTATGATAAGTGCTGTTTAGCCGAAGAAGACGAACCATTCTACTCACCTATCATTCAAGAGCGTGCCTGGACTTCGCCGATCTGGTTAAAGGCCGAAAGCGAGTAACTTTACAACTAACATTACAAGTAACTCATCACCTCTCATCCACCTATGAATGATCAACAACAAATTGAACAGCTCTATTTTCGCTATGCAGAGTTTATAGACCAAGGAAAACTCGAAGAAGTAGCGTCGCTGTTAGATGAGTCCACCGTATTTGGTCCAAAAAACATACAGCTAGCCAAAGGTAAAGACGAAATCTTAGCCATGTATGAGAGCATGGTAAGGATATACCCTGGATCTGGTACGCCACGAACGCATCATGTCATCACTAATATCATTGTAGAGATGTTGGATCAAGAAACGGCGCAGACTCGCGCGAGCTATACGGTGTTGCAAGAATTCAACTCTGGGGAGATTAAAACGATTATTTGCGGTCAATACCGAAATAGTTTTAAACGTCGTAACAACAAGTGGAGTTTTTTTGAACACCATATGATTCCAAAACTCATGGGGGATATGAGTCAACACCTAAAGATAGATGTCGTTGCTTGATATGATCGTTTATAGGTAAGATGTGGGATGCGCATTGCCGAAATCCACATTCACAAAATTGATCTGCCAGTAAAAAACGGGCCCTATGTTATGTCTGGGTCTGAAGTTCATGCTCTGGATTCCACGGTTGTTCAAATCGTCACCGATTCTGGCCTGATCGGCTATGGTGAGGTTTGCCCTTTAGGTTCAAATTATCAACCGCAGCATGCTTTGGGAGCGAGGGCGGCGTTGTGTGAGCTGGCTCCTTCATTGATTCAACAAGAGCCATTAAAAATTCAAGTACTCAACCATCTGATGGATTCAGTACTTGAGGGTCATAATTATGCTAAAGCCGCCATTGATATCGCGCTTTGGGATCTGCTCGGCAAACACCATGATGTAAGAGTCTGTGATTTGCTGGGAGGCGCACTTACCGAAACAGTTCCTAGCTATTACGCGATAGGCGTCACCACTCCGGAAAATGCCGCTGAGATCGCAGTTGAAAAAGTCGCACAGGGTTACCGCCGCTTGCAAATAAAGATAGGTGGCAGACCTGTAGAATACGATATTGAAACGCTTACAAAAGTATACGAAGCCATCGGTACAGATGCGCAGATAGTGGCCGATGGAAACCGCGGGATGCTAAGTAAAGATGTCGTTCTATTTTCCCGAGCATGCAAAGATATTCCCATGGCGATCGAGCAAGCTTGTAACTCGATCACCGAACTTGTTTCTATCAGGCCACAACTAGCTCACCCAATCTATATTGATGAAAATTCTGAAGATCTATCGGTGGTAATCGAAGCAGCAGGAAAAAGGCTGTGTGATGGTTTTGGGTTAAAGCTGAGTCGGCTGGGTGGAATCAGTAAGCTACGGACCGCTAGAGATATTTGCGCAGCCCAAAACATTCCTCACACCTGCGATGACTCCTGGGGTGGCGATATTATCGCCGCTGCCTGTGTGCACATGGGCGCGACAGTCACCGCAAAACTTAATGAAGGCGTTTGGATCGCAGAACCCTATATCGATGGCCACTACGATGAAGACAAACCGATAAAAGTTGAAGGCGGGAGCATCAAAGTACCCACCGGTCCTGGTTTAGGGGTGACACCCAATCCAGACAAACTAGGCCCCGCCGTGCACTCTTTCTAAGACGATCATGAACAGCATCACTCACCATTAATTATTTAAGGACTTAAAAGACCACTATGTCATATAACGCAATTAAACTAGTAAAACGACCGTTCGGTAACATTACACCTGATTGTTTTGAGCTTTGTAAAATCGAAACGCCTGTGTTGCAAAATGGTGAATTCTTGGTACAACAAACTCACATGTCGTTGGACCCTGCCATGCGTGGCTGGATGATGGAAGACAAAGACAGTTACATGCCCAGAGTGGAGCTGGGTGAGGTGATGCGTTCAAGCGGCGTTGGAGAAATCATAGAGTCTAAGAATGTCGATTACCCCATAGGTTCTAGAGTAATGGGCATGATGGGTTGGACCGAACGCTACGTAGGTGTCTCCGAGTCGCTACGGGTTCTTCCTGAAGGCTTGCCTACTGAAGCCGCTCTTTGTGTTCTCGCACCTGGGCTTGCGGCCTATCACGGTCTTGTTAATGTCGGCAAACCGAAGCCCGAAGAGACGCTTTTCATCTCGGGTGCTGCTGGTGCCGTTGGTTCACTGGTGGGCCAGATTGCCAAAGCAGAAGGCCTTACGGTTATTGGTAGCGCGGGGAGCGACGAAAAATGCCGCTGGCTAACAGAAGACCTAGGCTTCGATGCAGCCATCAATTATAAATCCGAAGCCTTACAAGAACCTGACGCTCTACTCACACAAGTTCAGATCGACTGCCCATCGGGCATTGACCTCTATTTTGAAAACACCGGTGGTCCGATACAACATTCAGTCTTCGACACAATGAACGCACACGGAAGAATCATCGTTTGCGGAATGATCGCTGATTACAATTCTGAAATACCCAGTCATGGCCCGAACTGGCTCAACATAATAAAAAAACGCTTATCGATTCAAGGATTCACAATGCCCGATCATTTTGATCAAATCCCGGAAATGATGGTTAAAATTTCCGAATATCTAATGGCTGGAAAAATTCAATACCGTAGCCATGAACTATCTGGTCTCGAATCAGCGATTGCAGGAATCAATCTCTTATTCAGCGGTGACAACAAAGGTAAGCTATTAGTAAGATTGTAATAGCAATTCAATATCAATTAGGAACCATCTTTATGAAAATATTTAAGATCATTGCTCTCATCGTTGCGCTAATCGGCATTGCTTACTCCTCCTGGTACTACCGACCTTGGAGTGACTATTCACCAGCAAAGTTAGCAAATCTGTTAGCTGAGGATAGTCTGGTCGACAACTTTCGTAATATGAAGGACTTAATTCCTTCACAAACAGTTTCCCACGGAACCCAAACCAGTGAGCTCGAGTACGCGCCTACTCCGTTAAATCTCAACTATCAATTTGATGGCCAGACTAAGAACCTAGAGACATTCTTGGAGGAATCAACGACCACAGGTCTCATGGTTATTAAGAATGGCAAAGTTGTATTTGAAAATTATTATCAAGAGGCAGACGAAACTTCGCTTTTTACTTCTTGGTCTGTCGCTAAGAGCTTTGTCGTAACGGCTATCGCCATGGCTGTCAAAGAAGGTCGCATTCAAAGCCTTGACGATAAAGCTGAAAAGTATGCACCACAGTATTCTGGATCAGCATTTGGCGGATCAAGTTTGAAATCACTTATAGCCATGTCTACTGGAATTGATTTTGATGAGGACTACGCATCTGATGATGGTGATATTCGCCCGTTCTTTTTCAATAGTTTTGTATTGAAGCAAAACCCGGATGGTTTGCTTTTACCTTTTAAAACCAGTCGGGCGCCCTTCAATGACTTTCATTACATCAGCCCGAATTCGCATGTGTTATCAGCGGTATTGCGTGGTGTCTACCAGAAGCCATTGGTGGACATAATCTCGGAGAAAATTTGGAAACCCTTAGGTATGGAAGCGGATGCCAATTGGCAACGAAATCGCGATGACGAGCAAGGCATCGCACTCGGATATTGCTGTCTGAATGCTCGACTGCGTGATTACGCCCGATTCGGCAAGTTCTACTTAGATGCATTTAATAACAAGGGAGTAGGAACCGAGCTCTTACCAACGGGGTGGGCTAAGGCCATGCCCAAGCCTGCAAGCGCGGTCCATGCGGCAGGTGGTAAGAACTATAGTGGCCGAGGTTATAGTCAACACTTCTGGTTACCCATAGATGAGCCTGGTGTGTTTTTTGCTGCAGGTGTTTACGGGCAATTCATCTGGGTCGACACGAATAGAGACTTGGTGATCACTCGTACTTCGGCAGACCCTCTCTGGACACCGAGGTATCCCGAATCAGAAGCGGTTATGAAAGCAATAGCGCGAGCCTACGATTAGCCGCAGCTAAGAAATTGCCTTAAACAGTACAAGGATGTTTGTTTTTCGCGCGATCCAGTTCAGTCAACGTTGGTAGTTCTGTCAACTTTGATAGCTCAGTGAACTTTAAGTGTTCATTCAATTATGAATGAACACTGCTGTGGTGGTGTGGGTACAATTCTTAAAGGCAGCCCAAGCAGTGTTCCTTTCCTTTGGTCGTTTTTGAATTTTCTTGGGATGCTAAGCAGTAAGACCCTAATAATCTAAGATCTTATTATTCGAATAGTGCTTTTCTACAGAACGAGTTCGCGGATGTGGCTTGGAGATACCGAGGCCCGCACATTCAATGTCTGATTCAACTTATCTTCCATAATAGCCTTCACTTCACAGGTACATGAACCGCATTGCGTACTCACAGATAAACGAGATTGCATCGCTTCAAAGGAGGTAACTCCTTCATCGACGGCATCTCTAATATCGTGGTCAGTGACCGATTTACACAAGCAAACAAACATTTTGGGTTCAAAGTTAGCGAATATGAGTAAATACTAGCAGATGCTTATAATAATGTAAATGCGAATCATTACTGTTTGCATAAACAATAAATGGCATTAGCCAAAATGCAGCAACTGTACTGCAGTCAGCTCAACGGTGCTGAGAATAAACTGCTCTCACCCAAGTTAGCGCAGGCCTGTCATACCAATCTTCAGTAAGTTTCTGAACACGTGGAGGCCTTACCATAAACTTAAATGAGGGGTGATCCGGAGGCGAAGCTAATCGGGCCAGCAATGCGGCGGCTGATAAATCAACTCGGCTGAAGGTATTTCCTAACAAATAACCGTCTGACTCGAACAACATCGACTCGAGCCACGTCAACTCTTGATCGATAATTTTAACTGACTGCTCTCCTTGCTCTTTCCCTAAGTCCATTCTCGAAATCATTTTGCGACGAATTACTGGCCACATGAGCCAAGTAAATGCCTTTGGAATCACAGGCAGGTCCTTCATAAATATAGGCCGCACCGTTGCAGAGTGCTCAATCAAGGCTTCTGAATAAAACATTCTCCTTGTGTGAACGCCAATCCCATCGCCCAATCTATCCTCAATCTCCTGAGCTCTTCGATTGTCACCCACAGCCTTCAAAGAATTATCGCTTTGTTCCTCAGCCCAATCGATAACCTTCTCGGACCCTTGAATCACTTCCTCGCCTAGTTTGAGAATAGGAAGAGATGATGATTTCAAACCCAGTTTATTTGCCAATTTAGAGTGCAATGCAGGAGCTAAATGAACAACATCGTGCTCAATCTGCAAGTAATCTAAAGCCCATCGAGCTTTCTCACAAAAATGAGAAATTGCAAAAATATAAAGGATTGGTTTCAAACTAGTACCGCTCGACCATTGGCCCATTCTCTAAGGGCATCTATTTTTTCAGACATCAGCACTGAAAGTGGTTCCGTATCTTGTATTAGTTGGAATAGTAACTCAGTGGTGACAGAATCCGACTTTTGATAAGTGTGGTACAAAGCCGAAACGACTAGCTGCTCTATTTCTGCGCCGGAAAACCCTTCACATTGTTCAGCAAGAGAATGCACATCTATCAACGATGTATCTTGTTCGCGTCTCTGTAGATGCAGGTTAAAAATCGCTGCGCGTGCCTTAACATCAGGCAGGTCTACGAAAAACACTTCATCAAAACGACCTTTACGTAAAAGTTCAGGTGGCAAAGCGCTGACATCATTGGCTGTCGCAACAATGAAAACGGATTCCTTTTTTTCAGACAGCCAGGTCAAAAACGTTCCTAATAAACGCTTTGACACATCATCACTACCGGAAACTGCCGATAAACCTTTTTCTATTTCATCCACCCACAAGACACAAGGTTGCATGCGTTCAGCGGCCTCAAGGGCACTGCGTAAATTCTCTTCAGTCTGACCATAAAATCGATTATAGAGCGTACCAAAATCGAGATGCAGTAGCGGTAACTGCCAAGAACCAGCCACGGCTTTTGCGGATAGGCTTTTACCACAACCTTGCACGCCTAAGAGCAGCATACCTTTTGGAGTATCTCCTCCAGGCAATTTCACTTGGCCGCAAAACACTTGGCGACGTACTTCTAACCACTGCTTCAAATTGTCAAATCCCGCAACTTCTTTCAGCTCCGCATAATCCAATTCCAATTTAAGGACATTGTTCTTATTCAGCAGGTCAAACTTAGTTTTTAGGATATCGCTGATATCGTTCTGATCAATAATACCGTCATTATAAATTGCATGATGAGCCATCCTTCGCGCATCACTATGCGACACTCCACATAGGCTGGCGACCAAGCGTTTAACAATCCCTCTATCTGCTATTTTAAGTTTTTCGGTATGCGTTACTATCCACTCGTCGGCTATCTCGGTCACTAAATCGCTGAGTTGCTCGGTTGTCGGCAATGGCAATTGATATTGGGTCGCAAGATTTGCAAGCTCATCAGGAAGTTGAATGATCTGCGACAGCAAGATAATGCAATGCTGTGGGCTATGTAACCGAACATCCTTGATATGTCGTATAGCGACCGGATCATCTATATGGTGATGAAAGTCAACGAATACGTATACTCCAGGTCTCTCCGTAGACTGGATCTGTGCAAACACCTGGTTGATGTCTTTATTGATTACCTGGTTCTCGTAACCCGGCGCTAGCCGTAATAGGCCTTGTGTAAGAGTCCACTGGAAATAAGCGCGATCAGACCGCCGAGCAATTCGACGAAAGCCATCGATAAAACATCCTTCTCGTTCGGTTTCGAGGGTGACTAATTTCCGGCCAGAGTTAATCAATACCTCTAAATCATGCATGCTTTCCAACCGATTCTCCTAGGTCTAATGGTATAAAGACAATCATACCTTAAAACCGTTCTAGTAAAATCTAAGTCTCAAGTGTAAGTCCCTTTAGAGGACAAACCTCAGACCTCTGCGCGCGATATTAAACCCTTTCTCATGAACGTCCTTGCTTTGCTCAGACTCCGGATCGAGCAGGGGATTGGTATGATTCATATGAATAAACCAAACCTTGGATTTGTCTACCTTGGACAGGTTTTTTAACTCCTTCATAGTATCTGTCACTAAAGGGTGAGGTACTTTGGACATATCACGCCCCGGCAATTCTCCGTGATGATAAAAGGTAGCATCTAAAAATGCGTAGTCAACCGATTTGACCAAAGCCTGCAAATCTTTTCCCCACACTGACCATTTATTGATATCTGGAATAAAAACAGCGGTCTTATTCGACCCTTCTATTCGATATCCCACCGTTTCTGAAAACTCATCTCGATGCGGCACTAAAAAAGGGGCGACTGTAATTGAGTCTAGAACAACCTTGGTATCGGCGGTCAGCTCGTTCAATTTAACATTCCCATACTGAACCAGCTGGCTCCAAGGTCCATGGCCTTCTAAGAACCTTTTCATTCTTGGCATCGTATACACGGGCACATCTTCAGAACCCATCGCCTCGTGCCCAAGATACATTAACCCCGTATAGTGCCCTATATGAGCATGGGTTAGAAAAATACCGTTAAGTGACTGCTTTGTGTCTTTAGCCAAGCTATCTAATTGATAGAGTTGTTGTGGGAAATCAGGTGTTGCTTCAAATAGATATCGTTTATCAACAAGCTCATCCACTAAACCAAGCGATGTCGCTAATTTACGCTTTGCGTGATCCTGCCAGCCTGGTAAGCAATGTGTTTTATAACAACCCGCCTGAGGATATCCTGCGTCTTGAGCTACACCCAAAATCACAAGGTATTGAGATGGCTTGGTTGCCACCGCTGACGTTTGACATAACAACATCAGCCCCAACAGCGATATTGCATTTAAGCGAATATTAATAGGCTTGCGAAGATCGATAGACGACCTCTCCTTGGATGACAGTAGCAAGCACCTTTATTTGATCAATGTTCTCCGGCACTGCCCTTCTTGGGTCGCTTGCAAGCACCACAAAATCTGCTCGCTTGCCTACCTCTAGTGTGCCCGCCACATCGTCCACGAAACCTGCATAGGCATTACTCTTGGTATAAGCAGTAAGAGCTTGCTCGACGGAAATTTTTTCTTGTGGCAACCAACCTTGTGGATTCTTTCCGTCTGTTGTTTGCCTTGTAACCGCAGCTTCAACTCCTAGCAATGGTGAAAGTGGGGCCACTGGCCAATCAGACCCA
>CAJQNY010000112.1 GCA_905479805.1 uncultured Arenicella sp. | reverse complement strand
AAACTAATAACAATATCTTAGGTTCAAATGACTGATAACTCTAATAGCGCGGCTAGCCGCGATGGTGATACCCAAAATAATCCTTCGATGCCGCTTCTATTAGCGCTCTTTCCGGTCATCGCCTTGATCGCAGCGCTTAGCTGGAACGTTTACGTATACGGTGATGATGCTCTAGGTGGTTCATCGCAGATGATCATTATATTGATCACTGGCTTGGTTGGCGCTATTGGCCTCTATAGAGGCGTAGCGTGGGGCACCCAACAGGCGAGCATCGTTGATACCATCGGCAACGCAATGCCTTCGATACTCATACTCTTGTTGGTAGGTGCGCTGGCGAGTATTTGGTTGCTCTGCGGAACTGTTCCAGTGTTAGTTTACTACGGGGTAAAGCTGCTCAACCCAACCATATTTCTGGTAGCTGCTTGTATCGCCTGTGCATTAACATCATTGGTGAGTGGTAGCTCTTGGTCTACTGCCGCGACGATCGGTGTGGCTATGGTCGGAGTTGGTAGGGCCTTAGAAATTCCAGACGGTATGATTGGCGGTGCCATCATCTCAGGTTCCTATTTCGGCGATAAGGTTTCGCCATTGTCAGACACTACCAACCTTGCCGCTGCAGTGACCGAAACGCCTTTATTTGATCATATTAAATATTTGTTTCTAACCACTGGGCCATCATTTCTAATCAGTTTAGTGGCGTTTGCATTTCTTGGTTTTAATATCGAAACTACTTCCAGCGGTGTTGATGTTTCGAACGTGTTAGGCGCGATTGATGAACGCTTTAATATCACGCTATGGCTATTGCTGCCGCCCGTGATAACTTTGGGCCTAATTGTTAGACGAGTTGCCGCCATTCCTGCGCTATTTGTGGGCGTTATTGTTGGGGTAATCTGCACTCTCATTTTTCAGCAGGCTTTGTTGGCAGACCTACTCAATGATTATGCGCAATATGGTTTATACAAAATTGTCATGGGCACATTGTTTGCAGGTATCGATATTACGACGTCGAATGTTATGTTGAATGACTTGTTTAGTGCATCCGGCATGAAAGGAATGTTGAGCACGATTTGGTTGATTTTGGCGGCGATGGCCTTCGGCGGCGTCATGGAGGCGACCGGCATGCTAAACAGAATCATGGATTCAATTAAATCACTAGCATCTAGCTTTTTCAGCTTGGTGGCTTGTACCGCTGGAACGTGTTTTGTTACTAATGTAAGTACCTCGGATCAGTATATTTCGGTAGCAATTCCGGGCCGAATGTATGCGGGTCTATACAAGGAAAAAGGTTACGCTTCTGAAAACCTCAGTCGAACCTTGGAAGATACCGGAACCGTGACCTCTGTGTTGATACCGTGGAATACGTGCGGTGCTTACCACGCTGCCGTGCTAGGTATTGGAACGTTTGCCTATCTTCCATATTGTTTTTTCAACCTGCTTAGCCCATTAATGACCCTGCTTTTTGCCTGGTTTATGATCAAGATTAAACGGATTGATGATGTAGAGGAGAGTGCCGAGGCCATCTCTGCGTAGTCTTTTATCATTATAATTTAATCTCTGATGATCGGACTCGAATACGGGTGTGAGGGTGAATAGACCATTCGTCATTAATAGCGTACTCCTCTTGATTGCCTTAATCTGGGGGTTTGGGTTCGTACCACAACGCCTCGGCATGGATTATTTAGGCCCGGCCGCGTTCAACGCTCTTCGCTTTGGGATTGGTGCATTGACGCTCGTTTTATTTCTAATGCTCCGAGGCGGGATATCGATTGCTGTGCTGCGCAATGCAGATACCTTTAAGTTGGGATCATTTTTAGGATTGTTGTTGTTTTTTGGGGCTACTTTCCAGCAGGTAAGTCTGCAATATACCTCACTAGCCAATGTGGCTTTTATCTCTGGTTTATATGTAATTATCGTACCGATAGTTGGCTTTTTTCTAGGCTTTCGATATAAGTTGATTGTGTGGGGCGGCGGCCTCATGGCGATGGTTGGACTTTATCTAATGACGGAATCAAACGGTGAGATTGCCTTTAAAGGTGATTCGTTAGCGCTTGTCGGCGCCGTCTTTTGGGCGCTGCATTTGCTAGCACTAGCGCGACAAACGGGTAAACACAATCAATTAGTTTTGGCGCTTTATCAATTTGCGGCGTGCGCTACTTTTAGTGGCATTGGTTCGCTGATCTTTGAAACGAATCTGCTTCCCTTAGAGAGCAAAGGATATTTGTGGCCGGCGGTCAACGGCGTGCTCGTAGTGGGTATTGCCTACACCTTACAGGTGCTGGTCATGAAACACGCGGAACCCTTTGCAGCATCGCTAATATTATCACTAGAGGCTGTATTCGGCGCATTGGCAGGGTATCTCATCTTTTCTGAACGGCTCGGAGAAGCGGCATTAGTCGGAGCGATTATGATGTTATTGGGGTGTGTGCTTGCGCAGCTGCCCGGCAGTCAAACCAGGGTTGAGAGTAAACCTTTAACTTAAACGTTACTCACCATTACGGGTGAAAGTGCTTACAAGTTTCGTAGCAGATTTACGTATGGTTTTGTATCACGTTCATCGAATAATTGCCTTCCCTCATCCTTGAATTTTGCTAAATCCAATAAGGTTGGAAAACTATAGTACGAAGTTGCGCCAATTTGCTTTCGAGCGGAAGGTACTTCCTTTTTGGCGATGCTGTTTATAGTTGTGAGTATTGATTCAGCGCCTGGTTTGTAAAGTCTCAGTACGTTGTATAGATAGGATTTCTGATAATCACATTTAACCGGGGAGCAACGCAAAATATTTCCTGTATCGATATTGCTATCACTTATATAGTGAAGACTGGTGCCTATATCCGGTTCTTGGTTTAGCATTGCCCAAAATGTCGCCATCACTCCTTGGTACTGAGGCAATAATCCCGAATGAAGATTAATAACGCCAAACTTAGGTAGCGAAATAATGCGCTCACGCATTATTGTCATGTGCCGAATACTGACTATCAGATCAGGAGCAGTAGACTGAATAATATCGAAATCATTTGAGTTGATTTCATTAGCTCTAGCGCAGGTTTTACAATAAATATCGCCTAATTTTTCTATGGATAGAAGAGGTTTGTTAGATCGAGAGCTTCTCTCATTCTCGAGTAGTTTTTTTTCAAATTCGCTAAGTTCTACTAATGGCTCAATCGAAGATGCTACATTCGCTTTTTGCGTATAGAAAAGACATAACTCATGCTCTTCCAGTTTTGGTAGAAGAATGTTGAGCGCCGAAGTGGAAGCCAAGTCATGGTTTATTAAGAACGTGATCTTCATTTGAAAACTTGAAACTCAAGCTAGGTTGCAACAGGAGGTGTGCTTGGGGTTCTCAGTTGTAGAGTTAGGCCCTTAATGAAATTTCTCAATACCTGATTGCCACAGGCGCGGTAGTGCTTATGGTTAGGCTTTCTGAAAAATGCTCCTAACTCACTCTTGGATAACTCAGAGCCGCCTTGCTTCAATGTGCTTAACATTTGCTCTTCTCGAAAATTCATTGCTATGCGAAGTTTTTTCAAAATGTCGTTCTTGCTGAGGCGAAAGTCAGGAGCCTTCGCCACGGCTGGCCCAGGGTTGTCGCGTAAACCTCTTTTCGCCACGATAAGACCATCCAAAAAGCAGGCTAGATCAGCGTCGCTTAATTGTTTGCTTTCGTCTTCATCGTCGTCCTCAATTTTCTCCAAGTATTCAGCAAACTCGGCAGCCGACACCTTTACACTTGATGCAGGGTCTGAAGAAAATAGTGCAGCTGCAGCTTTATTTGAGAAGTCAAAAGTGTAGCGTAAACGTCTGAGAATATCGTTGTTTGTCATAATTAGGTTCTATTTCTTTTTGAATCGGCAAAGGGCGATTTCGCCGAATAAGTTGGGCATCGCGGTTAGGCCGATGTTTGATTTTCCAGAACTGTGCACTGCGATGGAGGATTCAATAACAAAGCCGAGTTCTTCGCAAAGCTTTTGAAAATCTTGGATGGTGCACAGATGAATATTGGGTGTGTTATACCATTTGTGAGGCAATTCTTTACTGACGGGCATTTTTCCATTTAATGCAATTTGCAAGCGGTTACGCCAGTACGCAAAATTGGGGAAGGTCACTATGCCCCGAGTACCAACTCTCAGCATTTCTTCGAGTAACTTTTTCGGGTCCCGCATGGCTTGTAGTGTTAGAGATAGGATAACGAAATCGAATGACCCCGAATCAAAATGAGTCAAGCCTTTATCAAGGTTAGTCTGGAGTACATTCACGCCATTGTCGATGCAATGAGCTATCATTTCAGGATTCAGTTCTAAACCATAACCCGTCGTATTTTTAGTGTTTTGTAGGTGCTTTAATAAACTACCATTACCACAACCTAGGTCGAGAACTTTACTGTTGGGTGTTACCCAATCAGATATGATCTGCAGATCGAACCGTGAGAGGTTAGTAGTGTTAACTTTATTTACCATCATCTTTGCCAACGTCTTTATCAACGTAGCCCTTTGGTGTGTTGCTTAACTGGTCGTAGATGCGGTTCATGTAACTATGCATGATTTTGAAGTAATCAGGTATTTCCAATAAAAATGAATCATGCCCATGGTCGGATTCAATTTCCGCGTATGAGGTGTTTAAGTCATTGGTATGCAATGCACGTACTATCTCGTGCGATCTTTCGGGGGCGAAGCGCCAATCGCTGCTGAACGATACGATCATAAAATCGGCTGTCGCTGTAGATAAAGCTGCTGCCAAATCATCATTAAAATTTCGCGCCGGATTAAAATAATCAAGCGCTTTGGTCATTAGTAGGTACGTGTTAGCGTCAAAACGATTAACAAATTGTTCACCTTGGTAGCGCAGATAACTTTCTACTTCAAATTCCGGATTGTATTGGTAATCCAATTGCTCTTTCTGCCTGAGATTCCTACCAAACCTCTGAGCCATGGCGTTGTCTGATAAGTAAGTAATATGTCCGAGCATACGAGCAATACGCAGGCCACGTTCAGGCGTCACACCGTGTTGATAATAGTTGCCTTCGTGAAAGTCTGGGTCCGTTCGGATGGCTTGTCTGGCCACATCATTAAAACCGATATTTTGTGCTGTAAGCTTGGCTGCTGATGCAATTACTACAGCGTGTTGTAACCGCCCAGGGAAGTGTGTGCTCCACTCTAAAACCTGCATGCCGCCTAAGCTGCCTCCCACTATAGCGGCCCAGCACTCTATGCCCAGCAAATCGCTTAGGAATACTTGAGATTTCACCCAGTCCTTTACCGTGACCATCGGGAAATCTGGCCCAAAAGGTTTATCTGTCTCAGGGTTGGTGCTTGATGGTCCGGTGCTTCCTCCGCAGCCACCAAGATTGTTATTACAAACCACAAAAAAGCGATTGGTATCGATAGGCTTCCCTGGACCAATTAGGGAGTCCCACCAGCCGACTGATTTTTCTGATTCATCGCGATAACCCGCCGCATGGTGGTCGCTGCTTAGGGCATGGCAAATCAGTATGGCATTTGATTTATCATCATTTAGGTTCCCATAAGTTTCATACACCAAGTCGTACCGCTCAAGTGTGCCACCGCTTTCTAGGGCAAGCGGGTGTTCACAACAGGCTCGTTGCGGTTCAATAATACCTAGAGACTCATGCTTCACGTTGAATGGCCTCGGCTGTGAATTGGATCAATGGTTAGGCGTATTGTCTTCACTGGGTTGTTACTGCAAAGGAGCGACGAATAGTCGTAAGCTCAAATTTAGAAAAATAATAACGGCGATTGGCGAGAGGTCTAATCCACCGATTGCCGGAATAAGTTTACGAGCCGGTGCCATGAGCGGCTCTGAAATAGAACGAGCAGTTTCTAGAATAGGGTGGTAACTATTGGGATTAACCCAAGAAGCGATAATTTGTATAAAGATAGCCGCCATGAATAAGTAGATGCTAACTTTGATGAGCTCGCCTAATGAATACAATATCAGGCCAGACCATGCTGGAGAGATATTGAATAGTCTAAAGAGAACGTAAGTTTTGAAGATGGCGATAGCCATAGCTAGAAGGACCGTTGCCGTATCAATTGCACCGATACTCGGTAGTAGCCTACGTAATGGTATTACAATTGGGTTGGTTACTGTTATAACGAATTGTCCAATTGGATTTCGAAAATTGGCACGGACCCACTGCATCCAAAAACGTAGTAAAACGATGAACAAAACAATTCCTAAAATTGTTTCAGATAGGTAGCCGCTGGCACTGGTGATATGGTTCATATTGAAAAAATATCTCTACAAAAGTGGTGGTCTGATTTTGAGGAAAGTATTCACTATTTGCTAAGCTGATCTGCTAATTCTTCAGCTCTGTTCTTGGCGGCCGAAAACGCGGTTTCAACTACCATGGCCAAATTTTCTCTATTGAATGAAGCGACGGCTTGTTCTGTTGTACCTCCTGCTAAACAGATGCTATCAACTAAATCGTTAATACTCTTTTCACTTTGTTCAATGAGTTCAATAGAACCCCTAGCCGTTTGTAATGCAAGTTTCTCAGCTACGTCATGATCCAAGCCGCTGTCGACGGCGGCGTCAATTAGGTGTTTTATGAACAACATAAAGTAAGCAGGGCCACTTCCAGAAAGTGCGGTAACGGAGTCAATGTCGGCTTCTGTGTTCACCCATTCGCTGAGCCCTGTGGCACTCATCAAGCGGCTGGTAAATATTTTTTGTGTGTCGCTAGTCAAATCATTAGCATACATTCCTGTTGCGCCAAGACCTACCGCCGATCCCATATTAGGCATTGCTCGACTGATTGCGAATCCACCGCCCAACCATTCATTGATCGAATTAGTACGGATGCCTGCTGCCACTGAGATAAGAAACATATTTTTTGCTCTCAAAAGCTCTGAAAGAGGCGTTATTGAAGCTTGCAAGGCTTGCGGTTTTATCGATAGAACCAAGGAGTCGACTTCACCGACCAAATGTTCGTTGTCGTCAGCGACTTGAATTCCATACTTTTCCGCTAGTGCTGCAACTTTATGTTGGTTTCTATCAAATACCCAGATATCTTTGCAGTCGATATATTCCCCATCACCAGATGAGTTTGCCAAGCCGTGAATTAAGCTGCTTGTCATGTGGCCGCCGCCGATAAAACCAAGTTTAGTTGTCATTACGTCTGAGGGGAAGTTCTAAGAAATCATCAATTATATTCTACGCCGCTAAGCAAGAATTTGCATCAAATATGGTCGATGAACAATGTAAGTGTCGTCGACGAGGTTTTCATTTTCTTGCGCCAAATAGATCAGTGCCAATACGTACCATGGTGCTTCCTTCTGAGATGGCCGCTTCCAAATCGTTAGACATGCCCATAGATAGAGTGCGCATCTGAATGCCAAGTTGCTGATTGCATTTATCAAGTAGTGTTCTGGCGCGAGCGAAAGGTCTTCTTTGCTCATCAAAGTCTGTTTGAGGGGGAGGGATCAGCATAAAGCCTTCTAAGCGAATATTGTCAATTTGGCATATCTCTGCGCAAACTTGATGAATTGTACTGGCTGTGACACCACCCTTCGAGGCTTCTTCATCCAAATTCAATTGGATAAGAATGGATAAAGTTTGTCCTGGAAGCACATGATTTGCCAGTTTTTGTGCATGGCGCGGCTTTTCCACTCCGTGAATGAGGTCGAAATTCTGTGCTAGAAGCTTGGCCTTATTGCTCTGTACCCTGCCAATAAAGTGCCAATTGATATCTAGGTCACTAAGTTCTTGGCGCTTTTGTAACGCCTCGTTAAGGTAGTTTTCGCCTATGTTCGACAGTCCTGAGCTGTGGAATTCTCGAATGAGTCCTGCACTCTGTTGTTTTGCAGCGCCAATGAGGCTTACCGAGTTTTCTTCACGAGAATATAATTTTATCGCTTCACGAATACGAATATCTATCTTATTCAGTTGTTTAGACGCGTGTTCTATATTACTCATTAGATGTAATTGTGGGTATACTAAGGTCTGAATTGAAGTATCAATTGTATCTCAAAACCTCGTGGAGAAGGTATGGACATAGCTGAGCTACTTGCTTTTGCGCAAAAAAATAAGGCATCCGATTTACATTTATCTGCGGGATTGCCCCCAATGATACGAGTTGATGGCGAAATGAAGCGCATCAATTTGCCTACATTGGACGCTGAGACGGTCCTCAAGATGATTCATGACATTATGAATGATAATCAGAGGAAGACTTACGAAGAAAATTTGGAAGTTGATTTCTCTTTTGAGATACCCAATGTGGCTCGATTTCGTGTGAATGCCTTTAATCAGGATCGTGGTCCAGCAGCAGTCTTCAGAACTATTCCTTCAGTAGTGCTGAGTTTAGATGACCTTGATGCACCTCCGATTTTCAAAGAGATTTGCGAAAAACCGCGTGGTTTAGTTTTGGTAACCGGTCCGACTGGGTCAGGAAAGTCGACGACCTTAGCGGCAATGGTTGACTATATCAATGATCATGATCGAGCCCACATATTGACGGTTGAAGATCCTATTGAATTTGTTCACCAGAGCAAAAAATCATTAATTAATCAACGTGAGCTGCACGAAGATACGCACAGCTTTGAAAATGCTTTACGTTCTGCTTTGCGTGAGGACCCCGATATTATTCTGGTGGGTGAATTACGTGATTTGGAAACTATTCGTTTAGCGATGACCGCGGCTGAGACTGGGCATTTGGTATTAGGAACTCTGCACACCACATCGGCACCGAAAACAATCGATAGAATTGTTGATGTTTTTCCTGGTGAAGAAAAATCAATGGTTCGCTCAATGTTGTCCGAATCCATTCAAGCAGTCATTGCACAAACTCTGATTAAAAAAATTGGTGGTGGCCGCGTTGCAGCACATGAAATCATGATAGGCACATCGGCCATTAGGAATTTGATTCGTGAAGATAAAATTGCGCAGATGTATTCGATGATGCAAACCGGTCAGGCGACGGGTATGCAGACTTTAGATCAATGTCTGGAGCGCTTGGTTCGAGATCGTTTGATCAGCGTCAGTGACGCACGAATTCGCGCTACTGATAAATCCAAATTTATGTGATTGGCTACTAGAGCTGACACACTCGTTCGATAAGCTTCACCAAACCTCAGAGAAAGCAGGGTAGAACTATGTATAAAATGGCAGACCTTCTTCGCGCCATGATGGTAAAAAATGCCTCAGATTTATTTATCACGGCAAACGCGACACCCAGTTTTAAAGTGGATGGGAAAATTTTTCCGATAGCGGGTGATCCATTAAAAGGAAAGGAATCACAAGAGCTGTGCTACAGCATAATGAATGAGGAGCAGCGTCGGATATTTGAGGGTGAAAAGGAGTGTAACTTCGCGATTCACCCAAAACAAATTGGTCGTTTTAGAGTGAATGTGTTTGTTCAGCAGAACAATGTTGGGATGGTGTTGCGTGCCATTAAAACAACCATTCCGACGACGGAAGAGTTGAAAATTCCAGACGTGCTCAAAAAAATGATCATGCGCAGGCGAGGTCTAATTATATTTGTAGGCGGTACCGGTACCGGTAAAAGTACGTCGATGGCTTCTCTGGTGGATTACCGGAACCGTAACTCTCAGGATCATATCGTTACAATCGAAGATCCAATCGAGTATTTACATACGCATAAAAAATCAATCGTAACTCAACGGGAAGTTGGCGTGGATACGGATTCATTTGATATCGCTTTGATTAATGCAATGCGCCAGGCCCCTGATGTTATTCAGATTGGCGAGATCCGTACGCGAGAAACCATGGACGCGGCGGTTGTATTCTCTGAGACAGGCCATCTTTGTATCGCGACCTTACACGCGAATAACTGTTATCAAGCGCTTGATCGAATTTTCAACTTTTTCCCTTCAGATCGACGAGACCAGCTGGCAATGGACTTATCAATGAATTTATATGGTTTAGTCTCTCAAAGACTCTTGCCAGTCAAAGACAAAGAGGGGCGTGTTCCTGCGGTTGAGGTCATGATCAATAGCCCGATGATCGCTGATATGATCAAAGATCATCGTATAGATGAGATACGCGGTGCCATAGCAAAGTCAACAGAGTGGGGAATGCAAACGTTTGACCAATCTCTGTTTCATTTGCATGAACATGATTTGATTACCTATGAAGACGCGATTAAAAATGCAGAATCGGAAAACGATTTGCGCTTGGCGATTAAGTTGCGTGGTAAGGCTGCCAGTGAAACAGAGTTTGGTGAGACGCTCGCCGATGTTGGCATTGAGGAAGATGGTTACTAACTAGCGATCCAAGCTCGATCGTTTTAAACGATCGTTATTTTTTATAGCTGTTGATTCTAGAGCTGTTTATTCAAAAGCGCCGAAAGCAATGCCATTCGAACGGGCACACCATAGCTCGTTTGCTTAAAATAGGCTGCATTTGGCAAGCTGTCGACGTCAGTGCTGATTTCATCAATTCGTGGTAAGGGGTCAAGTATCAGCACTTCGCTGCCCTCGATATCAGAGCGTTGCAGTCGATACTTTAATCTATTCTCCTCGAATATCTGTCGATCTGAGAAGCGCTCTTCCTGTAAACGATTCAAATAAATGACATCGACATCCTTAGTCAGAACTGCCTGGTCAAACACCTCACAAGCAGTGCCACTTGCTTCAAGCTTATGGAGCATTTCATCACTGGGGAATAGTTTAGGTGGTCCGATAAAGCTAAGTCTATTGTTGGGGTATTGCGATAGGAGGTTGGATAGGGAATGAATACTCCGCGACTGCAGAGAGTCATACCCCAAGACCACGTGCAGGTTGTCTAACCGCCCTTTGTGCTTGTAGATCGTGTAAGCATCGATAATCGATTGTGTTGGGTGCTCGTTGCCACCATCGCCAGCATTGATAAATGGGATATCACAGGATGAGGCCGCGATTGCTGCACTGCCTGGCTGCGCGTGCCGCATCACAATAATGTCTGAATATCCTTCTACGACACGAATCAGGTCTTCAATACTTTCGCCTTTCTCAAATGAGGTGGCACTTGCGCTCTGTGCGAAGACAGTTCCTGCTTTGAGGCGTTGTGCTGCACTTTGGAAACTCAGCATTGTGCGTGAACTAGGCTCAAAAAATAATAAAGCCACTATTTTGTCATCTAAGAGATTAGATCTCCCTTGCTTTGCGACCATTTCAGCCATTTGATCAGTCAACTCAAAAATCTTTGAAATAATCTCTGGTTTAAGCTGCTCAGCCGAAATAAGTGAATTGAATGGCAAGATCATTGTTATCTAATATGAAGTGCTTTCTGGTAAAAGTTATCGAAGTTCGCAGAGGATAGCATATGAGAGGCTAGTCTAGAGTCTCAAAATAGCTCTCAAGAATTAAACACGCAGCTACCTGATCACGCAATTTTGTTTTCTGGTTTTGGTTTAAGCCTGCACTATGAAGTTCTTGGTTTGCAGCGTTGGTGCTCAGCGTTTCATCAAAATCAATGATTTTTATTTTGTGCTCTTTTTGTATATGACTCTTGAATCGATTGATGGCCTTGTTGAGGTGCGGATCGGAGCTCTTAGGGTTACCGATAACGACAACGTCGGGTTGCCACTTAGATAAAACCTCGTCTACTTCTTGCCAGTTGAATTGCCCTTGCTTCACGGCGAGTAAACCTGCTGGGTTGGCAGAGCCGAGTCGCCGTTGGCCGACCGCGACCCCCGTGCGTTTCAGTCCAATATCGAAAGCTAGAAAGGTTTCCATTGAATTTTGACTCAATAGGTCTCGGCTTCAACGAGCCGATGAAGCATCAGTGCTGGATAGCTTGTGGTTACGCAGAAAGTGGAACGCTCGCGTGATAACGAGGATATCAATGCCGGTGTCGAACGTATCTGGAAATGCTGAAAATGGGGATGCATCTCGAACAAACCTGACCGCCGCATCATTTAACAGCTTATGTGGTGAAGGGTTGTTTACAATAATGGAGTTGATAGTGCCATTTCTATTTATTTCGACAGTTAAAATTAACGTGCCAGACAAGGACTTTGCTTTTGCTTGTACAGGATAATTCGCATTTCCAACGACTTCTACGCGTTTCCTCCAATCATCCAAGTATTTTGCTGCGCTATGCTCTTTTGTTGTCGGTGATAGATACTTCTTGTTGGGCCTTTTCTGATAGTCATCCCAGCGCTGGTTTAGTTTAGCGATTAATCGTTCACGTTCTAATTTACGTTGCGCTTTGGTACTTATGATGTCAGGTCCCTTGGATGCATCCTGAGCGCGTAATTTGGTTTCCTCTGGCGCGCGTTTTTCTACTTTGATCGCAGAAGACTTGGCGTTAATTACTTGTTTTGGTGCCAAGCTGCTGGTTTCATTTTGATTGGCGGTTAGCTTAATGGATTCAATCGGCGAAGCATTTGATGGTGTGTAGGGTATCGGAGATGACGCTTCTAAATCATCATTCCCCCCACCCAAATTATTATTAGTAGAGACCGTCTCAGCTTCTAACGGAGTTTCATTATTAGAACGGTTCACCAACACCACATCGAGAGTGTTGTCGGTATTTTTTATTGCCGCAATATCAGGTAACTGAAAGCTAATGCCAAGAATGATCACAGCATGTAGTAACGCAGAAAAGAATGCGGTAACACTCAACAGATCTTTATTTGAGCTCACTGGCGCGTCCGATCTTTTAACGACTGTCACTAGTCCAGCCGTGCTTGAATCGCATTCATTAGATCCAATGCAATATTGGTTCCATATGCCGCATTGATCTCCTTGATACAGGTCGGGCTGGTGACATTAATTTCAGTAAGGTGATCGCCAATCACATCGAGTCCGGCAAATATGATATTTCTGGCACGCAATTGAGGGCCTACAATCTCAGCTATTTCCAGATCCCTTGCACTTAATGGTTGGGCGACGCCCCGTCCACCTGCGGCTAGGTTTCCACGAGTCTCACCCTTTGCTGGGATTCTAGCCAAGGAGTAGGGCGCGGCAACACCATCAACCATCAGTATTCTCTTATCGCCCTTATCGATATCTCCGATAAAGCGTTGGGCCATCGCATAGCGAGCGCCGTACTCGGTTAAGGTCTCAATGATCACACCAATATTGGCCGAATCCTCTTGTACTCTGAAAATTGACGTTCCACCCATACCATCCAAAGGTTTAAGAATGATGTCGCCGTGCAGAGCTAGAAACGCTCTGATTTGAGCATCGTTTCGGCTGATCAAAGTGTCTGGACAAACCTCGGGAAACCAAGCGCAATAGGCTTTTTCATTGCAGTCCCGGAGAGACTGAGGAGAGTTTGCAATTA
Organism: uncultured Arenicella sp.; assembly: GCA_905479805.1. Classification (GTDB taxonomy): domain Bacteria; phylum Pseudomonadota; class Gammaproteobacteria; order Arenicellales; family Arenicellaceae; genus Arenicella. The sequence continues at coordinate 5,882 of CAJQNY010000112.1, read as the reverse complement.
ATGCTCCCTGTTTTTCAGCGAGCTCGAGTATGTAGGTGCTGTAGACATACTCCATATCAAATGGCGGGTCCTTGCGCATTAAAATACAGTCTAATGATCCAAGTTCGATCGACTCGGCATTGCCTAAGTCATACCAATGCGAATTATCTTGATGAACAACTAATGAACGAGCGCTGCCAAGTGCCCGACCATTGTCGATAGATAGGTTGTCCATCTCAAAATAATTGAGTTCCCAGCCAAGTAATTGAGCCTGCCATAACATTTCGAAAGTACTGTCTTTTTTGATATTGATGGAGCTAATAGGGTCCATCACAACGCCAAGTTTCATAAGTGAATTGATCGTTTGATTTATTTACCCGAATGGTACAGCGAAATATTTGAATGGCAAGCCTGCATTCCAGATTACTGACAAATCGAATGTAAGATTCGATATGATTGCCTACCGGGAACACTATGCGTTTAGATAATCTAAATATAGGGCCGTTCCACTAAGCAGTCGACACCACAATAGAGGCATAGTTGAATCGTGATTTTTGTAGAAACAAATCGTTTAGTTTTACGTCAATGGCAAACTAGCGATCTGAGTAAATTTTCCGAAATGTGTGCCGATGATCGAGTGATGAAATACTTTCCTAAAACACTAACGGCTATTGAGTCGGCTGAGTGTGTCGATCGGTTTACTCAAACGATTACCCAATTAGGGTTTGGGTTCTGGGCGGCTGAACAGAAAAATGATGGCAAATTTATCGGGTTTATTGGCCTTAACCCTTTGAGTGACGATCATCCCAAAGCACCTGCTGTAGAAATAGGTTGGAGATTGCATGCTGATTACTGGCGTCTTGGCTTGGCGAGTGAGGCGGCGTCGGCTTGTTTAGATTATGCTTTTGAAGAGCTAAGCTTGCCCGAGGTGATTTCTCAAACGCCAGCAATTAATCATGCATCAATTGGGGTAATGAGAAAGATTGGTATGCAGGATATGCAAGAAAATTTTAGGCATCATTTAATTCCGGTAGAAGGAAACCTATCTGAGCATGTATTGTTTCGTATTCGAAAACCAGATCAACACACCAAGGAACCATGCCCAAGGTGAAATAGAGGGAATTCGGGAATAATCTCTTTGCAAGAAGTGCTAAAGAAGTAATTATTCACAGCCTGATAATTTGTTATTATTAGGCTTAATGAAATATCACTTATATTTGAACTATTTCGGTACTGAAAATCATGAAAAACCTTAAAAACAAGACTACTTTCACAAAGAGATCAGCCACCAGCCGACAGCTGCGTCACGCTTTCAGCTTTGTAATCATTGCCGTTTGCATTTTTTCGATATCAGCGTGTGCTGGTAAGAATAAAGCTAAGGAGACGGCTGGCGCGGAACCCACTATCGATATGACTCGCCCACCGGTTACGATCAAAGGAGTTTCGGCTACCGAAGATGAAAGCAATCCTGACGAAACTGTTTCGTATGAGAAATGGAAGAAAGATCGTGAAGGTGACGACAAATAAGCGAGTATAAGCACTAATTTTTGATAAATAAGTTGGCTCGCAAAGTAGATCGGTGAGCTAGGGAGCTGCTCGTGTATTGTTTATGCTGTCTCTTTTAGTTTAAGGATGAACGAATATTGAACAATGAATAGTTAGTTTTTGGTGATTTTTTGGTTTTTGGAATACTTTTGTAATAATTGAACGTCAGAATGCCTATCTCTTATTCTGAAATCTTGTCCTTTCGAAGGCCGAAGCAGGATGAGAAAGCACCGCTTCAGTTAGGACGGTGAAAGCACTATTAACCAATATAGATTATCCATTACATAATTAGAGGTCGAAATTAAAAATGAACACCAAACTTATCGCGGTCATAGTGACGGCATCGGCACTTTTTGCTACTTCTGTTCAAGCGGAAGAGATTAAAGTATCAACGAAAGGCGGTCTGAAGGTCACAAGCGGCGAATACGAATTTAAATTTGGCGGCCGCATCATGTATGACTACAATAAGTCTGAAAAAAATGGCGTTACTGATGAGGATGGCTTTGACCTTCGTCGCGGCCGTTTATATGCATCCGGTAAAATTGGCGACAACTGGCAATTTAAATCTCAGTTCAATACCAATGGTGATGGCGTCGAAGATTTGTACCTTCGTTACACTGGATGGGGTAAAGGTGCAAATCTGACAATCGGTAATCAAAAAGTACCTTTTGGCCTAGAGGAACTAACTTCATCAAAAGATATTTCAGTGCTAGAGCGTTCAGCTATTACCGAGCGTTATGCCGTTGGCCGCGCTGAAAGTGTTAAGTTACACGGTGCTCTTGGAAGTAACTCAACTTATGCTATCTCTGCATTTGCTGAAGATCAGGACGATACTAACGACGACGAGATCGGTTTTGCTGCAAGATATACAATTGCACCGGTTAAGTCTGACAATAACCTATTGCACTTAGGCATCGCTTATCGTGATATTGGCGATACAGATGCGTTTGGTTTAGAGGCGGCAGCTGTGTCTGGCCCATTCCATATCCAAGCAGAATACAACGATGGTGACTTCGGTAACGAAAGCCTGAGTGGTTACTATGTTCAAGCGGGTTATATCTTCACTGGTGAAACACGACCTTATAAAGGCGGTATTTTCAAGCGAGTAAGCCCAAGCAGTAAAGGTGGCGCGTGGGAAGCTGTGGTTCGATATGAAGATGGTGACGGTAATCATAGCGACATCGAATTAGGTCGTACTGACGCATCAGCTTACACACTAGGTTTGAATTGGTATGCACACAAGAATGTGAAGTTGGGCATCAACTATACAGACGGTGAAGACAATATTGACAACGACGACGGAAGCGAATTCCGAGTACGCTTCCAGCTCACTTTTTAGTGAATTACTTGAACTAGTAAAATAACAGCTCGGTGTTCGTTCATCGGGCTTTTTTTATGCCTGAATTCTACGGATTCTGGCATTGCGTAAAGAGGCAATATCTCAATATTTGAGGTTTTACCACCTGTCTAAAATATGTATAGTACGCCGTCTAAAATAACTCCCCAGCTGACGAGTAATATCACATGATTTCAACTGCTAACATCACCATGCAATTTGGTGATAAACCGTTATTCGAAAATATTTCTGTTAACTTCGGTGAAGGAAATCGCTATGGCTTAATCGGCGCAAATGGGAGTGGTAAATCAACCTTCATGAAGATTTTGGATGGTAGCCTAGAGCCAACTAACGGCACGGTTTCGCTTTCTCCAAATGAGAGAATAGGTAAATTGAATCAGGATCAATTTGCTTACGAAGAGTTCTCAGTCATTGACACTGTCATTATGGGTTATAACGAGCTGTGGGAGGTGAAGCAAGAGCGCGACCGCATCTATGGTTTGTCCGAAATGAGCGAAGAAGAAGGAATTAAGGTGGCTGATCTTGAAATGGAATTTGCTGAGATGGATGGCTATACGGCCGAATCACGGGCCGGTGAATTATTGATGGGTGTAGGTATTCCCATCGAACAACATTTCGGTCCAATGAGTAAGGTTTCACCAGGTTGGAAGCTGCGTGTTCTACTTGCCCAAGCTCTGTTTTCTGACCCTGATATATTATTGTTGGATGAGCCGACCAATAACTTGGATATTCATACGATCCGCTGGCTAGAGAAAATGCTCAAAGAACGGCGGAGTACCATGATTATTATTTCGCACGACAGGCATTTTTTGAATACCGTCTGTACTCATATGGCCGATTTAGATTATCGCGATATTAAGTTATTTCCTGGAAATTATGACGAATACATGACAGCAGCCACCATGGTGCGCGAGCGCATGCAGGCAGATAATGCCAAGAAGAAAGCCCAAATCGCTGAGCTCAAAACATTCGTTAGCCGATTTTCCGCAAATGCATCAAAGGCCAAGCAAGCGACATCGCGTGCTAAGTTGATCGACAAGATTAAGCTGGATGAAATTAAGCCCTCGAGTCGAGTAAACCCTTTCATCCGGTTCAATCAAGATAAGAAACTTTACCGGAACGCAATCGAAGTCGAATTGTTGACCATGGGTTATGACGAAACTTTGTTTGAAAATCAGACGTTTAACATCGAAGTGGGCGATCGCTTGGCGGTGATCGGTCAAAACGGGGTGGGTAAAACTACTTTGCTGCAAAATTTACTTGGAGAAGTTGAAGTCCGATCAGGTGATATAAAATGGTCAGAGAATAGTGAGGTTGGCTATTACGCTCAGGATCACGCTGACGATTTTGACGTTGATATGAGTGTCTACGAGTGGATGTACCAATGGCGTAAAAACGCTGAGGACGAACAATTTGTTAGAGGAGTGTTGGGGCAACTGTTATTTTCTAAGGACGATATTAAGAAATCCGTGAAAGTGCTCTCAGGTGGGGAAAAAGGTCGGATGCTTTTTGGTAAAATCATGATGCAACGTCCGAATATTATTGTCATGGATGAGCCTACAAATCATCTTGATATGGAGTCCATCGAGTCGCTTAACCTAGCATTGGATAATTATGAAGGTACTTTGTTGTTTGTGAGCCATGATCGTGAATTTGTCAGCAGTTTGGCAACGCAAGTGTTTGAGATTGAAGACCAAAAGATTAATCATTTCGTTGGCAGATACGATGATTTCTTGCAAATGAAAGATGCTGCGAATAGTTAGCGCAACAACTTGCTTGCAAGCAAGTAATTCTCCGTGTTAGAACGGATAAATGAAATCCTTTCAAATTGGCGCTAAAAATACCAAGGTAATTTTTTTACATGGTTTGAGAGGGCATGGCTTATCGCAACAAGCCGCTCTCGAGCACATGGTTAAGAACTTGGGTGTTTCTTTAGTCTCTCTGGAGTTACCTGGGCATGGAGAGGAATCGGTTCAACGCCATTGCTTGGTTCCTCCCTATCCACAAATTACAGAGAGCATATGTGATGAAGTTAAGCGTCAAGCGCAGAGTACTGAACAGGTCATACTCATGGGGTATTCGTTTGGTGCTGCGCTAATGATTCTCGCTGCAGAGCAACTTGAGACAGATCAAAATTTTATACCTGAGATCGCTGGTATTATTGGTGTGAGTACAGCGTTTGATGTGGGTCACAATGTACCAAGTTGGCAATTGATGTTGAGTAAGGCAATTGCCCCAATCTCTCGGTTCTTGTTTGAGAAGGCTTGGCGATTGAGCAGTGTATTGACTATTCATGAAATGAACGCCGAACTAATCAGTCCGGACAAAACAGTTAGCCGCGCGATCGAAAGAGACCCATTGGTGTATAAAGGGCGTATCCCCTTGGCGACTTCAGCTCAAGTGTATTATGCAGGTGTCGAATCTAAAGAAGTCCTAAAAAGGTTGTCAATTCCCACTCTATTACTGCATTCGAAAGATGACCCGATAGCTTTGGCTCCGAATGCTAATACCTATGGTGATAACGTGCATCTAAGGTTGTTTGAAAAACTCAGGCACAATTGCATTGATGGTATTAGCCGTGAGGTGGTTTCGGCTAGGAAGGCGATCACAAAATTTATTGCGAATAAGTTATGATGGTATACACTTTTTACTCTTGAAAATATAATCTGATGAACGCAGCCTCTATTCGATGCGCTAACGACCTTGCGCTTTTTGAGAAACTAAAACAGCATCGTGACGTTAAGCGGGTCAACGAACAAATTGAACGTCATGAGGCAGAAGGGCCGACGGGCGTTCGCCGCAACTTGCTCACCACGTCAGTCAGGTTGACCAAAGGAATGGCGCCTGAAATCGCTAAAATGGCAGATGAGTGTATTGAAAAGCTAGGCGTTGAAATGCCCCTCGAGCTATACGTATATTCAAGCCCACAATTCAATGCGGCATGCTTTAAACCGGAAGACGATCGACTGTATGTTATGTTTTCTTCAAGTTTGTTAGAGGG
>CAJQNY010000111.1 GCA_905479805.1 uncultured Arenicella sp. | reverse complement strand
CCAACGAACGCAGGAGTTGGAGCCAACTCTTGGTCTACTTGGTTACGAACGAAAGATAATTCAGTGTAAACGCGTGCGTTATCAGTTAGGTCATAATGAGCCATCGCTGTAACTAGGTAACGCTCTTGCGGAAGTTGCAAGAAGTTATCTGGAGCGTAGTTGAAACGGTCTGCAAGGGTGAAAGGAGCACCAGAACCATCAGGAAGGAATCTTCCTAGGTTTTGGCCGTTTGGCAAAGTTGGTCCACCAAAAACACGTGTGCCTGGGATACCTGAAGAACCACCAGGAACCAAAACACCACCGCTTTCAGTCAACGCTACGTTTGAGAATTCACGATCGCCCTGAAATACAGGAGCACGATCTGAAACTGAACCGTAAAGTACCGCGTTACCACGGCCATCATCAAAGTTTCCACCGACTGTGAAGTCAAAGTTAATTTTTTCGCCGTCGCCTTCAGTCGTTGTGTCATACAACACAGTAAACTCAGCGCCTTGGAAATCATCAACTAATTGGAAGTTAACAACACCAGCAAGTGCGTCTGAACCGTATACCGCTGATGCGCCACCAGTTACAACGTCAACCTGCTTGATTAATGTACCTGGAATGGTATTCAAATCCACAACACCTGATTGGGTTGCTGGAATGTAACGACGACCGTTAACCAAAACCAATGTACGTGAAGAACCTAAACCACGTAAATCAACACGCGCTGTACCATCACCTGGGTTGTTTGAACTTGGCCCGAATGAAGGTAGAGTTTGTGGCAATTCAGCCAGTTTTTGCTCTACGTTAAGGTTACCTGAAATTTTGAACTCTTCACCGGTAACAACTGATACAGGTGACACTGATGACAGGTCAGCACGTTTAATACGTGACCCGGTTACAATGACCTCTTCTAGTGCTGATTCGTCATCTTGAGCGAATGCTGGAACACTGATTCCAACTGCGCCGATGCCGACCGCGGATGCGACAGCTATTGCTATTTTATTTCTTTGGAACATTTCTGTGCCTCTCGAATTATGATTTATAAAAATCACGTTTTATGAATGCAGATACTTTTCGCCTTACCGCTTCTCTTTATAGCAACCGCTGTATTTACAGACAATCACAACAAAAATTACGGAGAATTCTTTCAATAAAAGCTTGAATACATCACAGCGAAAACGCAAGCAATGCATGCGTTCTTTTAATGAAAAAATTCTTAAGGTTCACAAGTAAATGCGCCTTAAAGTCATGGTCAAGACAACAGCGAACTGGACAACTGTCGCAATTATCTTAACTATTCGTAACACTTTACCGAAAGTGTGTGACAAAGACAACACTATAGTGTGTTCTATGTTGAAAAGTACTTATCCCGCAGAGAGCGCTTAAATCCTTATATTTACAGTGGCTTACGGCGACAATCCGAACAATCTGCGACCGAAGGTCGCAAATAAACAACATAATATGGATTATTCTTGATTGCCGCTCCTATATGCGCTAATTAATTGATATAGACAACTTATTAGTCTCTAGTTTTGGCTAAAACTTCTTATATCCAAACGTCATTTTCGGCACGCCGATTACCTTCATCGAGGTCACCAGTATTCACGACACCACGAGGTTCTATCAAAAGAACTTTAGCCTCCTTGGCTGCGATAGGCTTATGCTCTACTCCTTTGGGGACCACAAATAGCTCACCAGCGACCAACTGCACAACCCCATCGCGAAACTTTATCGTCAACTCCCCTTCAATAACAATAAATGTCTCATCGCTGTCTGCATGTTGGTGCCAAACAAACTCGCCTTCTAAACGCGCTAATTTGAACTGATAGTCATTCATCTCAGCCACGACTTTGGGCTGCCAAGCATCATCAAATAGTGAAAATTTTTCAGCGAAGCTTATCGGTAAATAGTTCATATTCGAGCCTTACGATACTAAAAATTCGGCCGCCGCCTGCGCATGCAGCCTGGTGGTATCGAGCAACAGGACGTCTGTGTCATCCTGTTGAATCAACAGACCAATCTCGGTACACCCCAGAATAACGGCTTCAGCCCCTCGCTCTGATAGGCCCTCAACAATTTTGAGGTATTCAGCTTTAGATGCTGGGTTAACCTTGCCTAAACACAGTTCGTGGTAAATGACATTGTGAACAATGTCGCGACTCGCAGAATCCGGGACTATTACCTGCAGACCAAATTTATCAATCAGTCTGGCTTTATAAAAGTCTTCTTCCATCGTGAACGCAGTTCCCAATAGAGCCACGCAAGAAAACCCATTATGCTGTAATGCTGCGCCAGTCTCATCGGCGATATGCAACAAAGGAATGGATACCGCCCGCTCAACTTGAGCGGCGACCTTGTGCATTGTATTTGTGCAGATCATAAATGCATCAGCACCCGCCCGCTCAAGCTTTTTTGCAGCGCTAACTAAAAGCGCACCGGCCTCTTGCCAATTGCCTTGCGCTTGCAGTTTTTCAATCGGGTCGAAATCAAGACTTACCATGACAATTTGAGCCGAATGCAAACCGCCCAACTTGTCTCGAATTCCTTCGTTAATCGCACGATAATATAACTCGCTACTTTCCCAACTCATTCCAGCAATTAGCCCAATCGTTTTCACATTTCCTTCCATTCTATCAATGAAGGATAAATGCTAAGGCTAATCAACAAAAAATACCAGCAGTTCCACGGCGCCTAAGTAGGTACCGAGAGAAGGCTTGAAAACTACTTACACGTTAAAACGAAAATGCACAACATCGCCGTCCTGCATAATGTAATCTTTCCCTTCAAGCCTAAATTTACCCGCTTCTTTCGCTCCTTGCTCTCCGCCATATTGATCATAGTCCACATATGCGGTCGTTTCAGCACGAATAAATCCACGCTCAAAATCAGTGTGAATGACGCCAGCAGCTTGTGGCGCGGTATAACCCACACGAATTGTCCAAGCTCGCACTTCCATTTTTCCAGCCGTGAAGTACGTCTGCAAACCCAGCAAGCTGTAGCCTGCTTGAATCACGCGATTCAACCCTGGTTCAGCTTGGCCAAGCTCTGCCAAAAACTCCTGCTTCTCATCTTCTTCAAGCTCTGCAATTTCTGATTCAATGGAGGCACAGATAGCGACTACTCCGGCACCTTCTTTCTCCGCAATGCCCATCACCACATCTAATAAAGGATTATTCTCGAATCCGCCCTCATCAACATTAGCAATGTACATCGTCGGCTTTGCAGTCATCAAACACAAATGCTTGATCCGCTTAGAATCGTCCTCATCTAGCCCCAGAGACCTAACTGGCTCACCGGAATCCAGGTGTGCGTGCACTCTCTCAAGCACTTCTTTAAGTTTTATTTCGTCTTTATCCCCTGACTTGGCACGTTTGGCTGCTCGCTCAATCCCTTTCTCTACGGTCTCCATATCCGCCAAGCCAAGCTCAGTATGGATAATTTCAATATCAGATTCAGGGTCCACTTTCCCGGCCACGTGAATCACGTTCTCATCGTTGAAACATCTAACCACATGGGCCAAGGCATCTACTTCTCGGATGTTAGCAAGGAATTGATTACCCAGGCCTTCGCCTTTTGAAGCTCCTTCAACCAAACCAGCAATGTCCACGAACTCCATAGTTGCGGGAACCGTCTTATCAGGAATCGCTATCTCGGTCAGACGC
>CAJQNY010000110.1 GCA_905479805.1 uncultured Arenicella sp. | reverse complement strand
GCATAACCGTCTTGCATGTCTCTACCCCAACCAGACATTTCCTGAACAGCTCGTAATACCTCACGACTTGGCTCGTCTGTAATCAGGTCAATGCGCATTTGCAGCGGATCCAAGCTGCTTGCATGAGCGATCTCATCGATCATGCTCTCTACAAAAAAACCATTCTGTGAAGAACCTACTGAGCGCCAAGAGCTGATTGGAAAAGTGCTAGGCGTTTTGTAACCCGTTACACGAAAGTTTTCGATGCCATAGGGCTGATCCCAGCCAGCTTGAACAATAGAGCCATCAGGCCCTGGCGCTGAGATGCCTATGCGCTTTCCCTGCGACGCCATGATCGACGGTGCAGCGAGTTGTAAATCTACTGTCTCGGGACCTTTCTCGCCTAAGACTGCTGCAAACCTTGCAATTGCCTGGGGTCGATAATAGTCGTGAGTGGTGTCTTCTTCGCGTGTCCAAGTGAGTTTTACCGGGGTGCCTTCCATTTGTATGGCAATCTTCACGACTTGGTCGATGAAGTTAAGCTCCAATCGACGTCCAAAGCTGCCGCCCATGATCAGTGAGTTGAGTTTGATCTTGTCTTTAGAGATCCCAGTGATGCTCTCAGCGTTACTGATAACTTGAGTAGGAATTTGGTTGCCGGCCCAGATTTCTAACTGGCCATCTTTAAGTAGTGCGGTTGCACTGATGGGTTCGAGTGCAGCGTGAGCTAAATAAGGAACCTTATATTCGCCTTTTAGAACGTTTTCCGCTTGTTCTAGTTTGCCAGTGACATCGCCATCGTCACGGAATTGACTGTTTTGATGTTCTTCAGTGAAGCTGTCAACAATTGCTTGGTGGTGTGCTTCTGTGGTAGCCGGGTAATCGGCTGGGGCCCAATCGAATTCGACCGCATTCACCGCTTGAAAGGCATACCATGTGTTGCTCGCAATCACGGCGACACCGTTGTCGATTTCAAGAATGTTCTTAACCCCTGGCATGGTCTTTGCTTTACTGGCGTCGTAACCATTAAGCGGTGCCTCTAGATTGGGGTTAACCTTAATGCTGGCATAAACCATGCCTTCCATTTCCAAATCAATACCATAAACTGCTGTGCCTGTTGATTTTGCCACGACATCTATCCGGTCTTGCGACTTACCTAAGAGCTTCCATTCAGAGGAAGGTTTAAGCTCAAGATCTTGAGGAGGCTCAATCATAGCGGCATCTTCCGCTAGATCTTCGTAGTTGATGGTGTTGCCTGAAGAGTCAATTACGAAGCCGTTTTCCGTCTTAAGAGTATCAGAATTGACGCCAAGGCGATTTGCCGCTGCTTGAACAATGGAGTGTCTAGCAGCTGCGCCGGCCAGTCTCATCTTATGGTAACCGTCAGCGACTGATGACGATCCCCCAGTAATTTGCATTCCGACGAATTTAGCAACAACATCCATAGCACTTCGCGCTGTATTGGCCATGGTGCTTTCATCATAAGGGGCGAACGGAACTCCATCCTCCAGTACAATAGCGTTGAAATACGCCTGTGAGGCAGGGCCATGTAGTACGTTGATGTTGGCCAATTTAACATCTAGCTCTTCGGCGACTAAGGCCGCCAGTGTAGTATGCACTCCTTGCCCCATTTCACCCCTTGGAACAATTATATTAATCCCGTTTTGGTCAATCAGGACGTAGGGGGTCAAAGCTGCCGCGCGATTGTCTTCGTCGCCAGCGTGCAATAGAGGGTTGTCATAAGGCTGTTTGTATTTCCAATAACCAAAAGCAGCACCGCCAGCAATGGCCACTGAGGCCACCATAAAAGTTCGTCTAGTAATTGTTGCTAGCTTGCCCATTATTCGACCTCCCCAAGAATGGCGTTGATCGCATCAGGGGTAAGTTGCGCTTCGCGCAACTTACCGGCTGCAGTGCGAATCGCTTCGCGAATCTTTGGGTAGGTACCACAGCGACATAAGTTACCACTCATGGCCGCATCTATATCATCATTGCTGGGTGAAGGGTTGCTAGCGATTAAGGCGGCTGCAGACATCACTTGTCCTGATTGACAGTATCCGCATTGCGCTACCTGCAATTCCACCCAAGCGGCTTGTACTGCGTGCATTTCTTCAGGTGTGCCTAAGCCTTCTATGGTGGTGATTTCTCCAGTGACCGCTGAAACGGGGAATGAGCATGATCGAATCGGCGTTCCGTTTAAATGTACCGTGCAGGCTCCGCACATGGCGATTCCACAGCCGTATTTTGGGCCCTTGATATTCAATTCATCACGTAACGCCCAGAGCAGCGGCATCTCAGGAGACACATCCAGCTCGTGTTCTTCACCATTTACTACTAACTTCATTGCTAATACACCTTTGATCTTAATCAGTTAAATTATCATCACACTGTTGCTGGGCGGAATGAGAATTAGTTCATCAATCGGCCTTACAGGGAGTGCGCTCCATATTCTACATGACTGCTTGTCCCTCTGCGTATATTGGCATCAATATTCATTATAAGAGCGAATTGACAGCTCTTGAAGATGGGCAGCGATTGAGTTTGTCACACAAAGGACAGTTTTTTGCTGGCAGTTTAGTAAACTAATGGCGTCCCAAATTAATCAACTTGTTTAAGTTCTGAGAATTCCTTATGTCTATGATCGTCAATCGCCGTGACCTTGATTTCACCATGTATGAGGTGTTGGGTCTTAATAAGTTATTAAACCATCAACGATATGCGGAATTCGATAGAGAATCAGTCGATGCGATTCTAGATTTGTCGCAATCCGTGGCTGAAGATAAATATTTGAGCTGCGCGGCTACCATAGACGCTGAAGAGCCTGAGTACATCGATGGCAAAGCGCGCACTCATCCGGCAACTAAGGAAGCTCTTGCGGCCTACAATGACGCAGGGTTAATGGTCACTGGTTACGATGCAGAGCATGGCGGCATGCAATTGCCGTGGATGGTCCATCAAGCGGTCAACGGTATGTTCACTTGCGCTAACGTTGGAGTCGCCAGTTATTCATTTCTAACTCAAGGCGCGGCAAATATGTTGATAGCCTGCGGTTCGCAAGAATTACAGGACAAATACCTGCCAAATATGGTGGAAGGTAAATGGTGCGGCACAATGTGCTTATCAGAACCTCAAGCGGGATCATCGCTCGCCGATATTCGGACCAAAGCCGAACCGAAAGGGGATGGAAGTTATGCCTTAAGTGGCACAAAAATGTGGATTTCAGGGGGTGACCAAGACCTGACCGAAAATATAATTCATATGGTATTGGCGAAGCTGCCAGGGTCTCCTGCAGGCGTAAAAGGAATTTCATTGTTCCTTGTACCTAAAAACAGAGTTAATGATGACGGAACAATTGGTGATTCAAATAATATTGCCTTGGCCGGACTCAATCACAAAATGGGCCATCGTGGTACGACCAACTGTCTGCTCAACTTTGGTGAAAGTGGTGAGACACTTGGCTACCTAGTCGGTGGAGAGAATGAAGGTCTGGCGAACATGTTTCATATGATGAATGAAGCACGTATTTCGGTAGGTATGGGAGCGGTTATGAGTGCGAAGGCAGGCTACTTGTATTCGCTCGATTATGCGCGTAACCGACCACAAGGCCGCCCGTTAGTGAATCGTGACCCTGAGTCTCCGATGATCATGATTTCTGAGCATGCGGATGTGAAGCGCATGTTGATGACGCAAAAAGCCTTTGTCGAAGGCGCGCATACGCTGATGTATTACTGCGCCGAACTGATCGACACGCAAAAAACATCTGACGATGAAGAGGACAATCAGCGTATCGCCTTGTTATTGGAGTTATTGACACCTATTTGTAAGTCCTGGCCTTCCGAGTATTGCCTCGAAGCAAATAAGCTGGCTATCCAAGTATTAGGAGGCTATGGCTATACACGTGAATATCCGGTTGAACGATTTTATCGTGATAATCGTTTGAACCATATCCATGAAGGAACCTGGGCAATTCACGGTCTTGATATTTTGGGCCGCAAAGTTCGAATAGCCGGGGGTGCAGCGGTTGACATTTTACAAGCAGAGATTCAAGCAACCATTGATGCATCAGCAGATTGCGCAGAATTATCACAAGAGGCTTTGGACTTAAGCGCGTCGTTAAAATTAGTTAGAGAAACAATAGTGGCGGTAGGGCAGTCGTCTGATCCTGCGTTGGCGCTTGCGAATGCGACGATTTTTCTTGATGCCATGGGGCACGTAGTGATCGCGTGGATGTGGTTAAAACAGGCTATCGCCGCTTCGAAAGGATTGGCGTCTGGCAATGACGCTGATAGAGCGTTCTATCAAGGGAAAATGGCGGCAACTCGGTTCTTTTTTCGATACGAGCTACCGAAAATCAAGGCGAATTTGGCATTGGTCGCTGACTTAGACAGCACCTGTTACGACCTTACTGCGGAGCAGTTCATTGGAAACTAATGAGGAAGCTAGAGAAGTCGCGCTAAAGACACAACCTGTTGAACTCTTTAAGCTATTAAAGTTTGAAGGCTTAGTTGGAAGTGGTGGAGAGGCTAAGTTCGCGGTTTCTGAAGGTTTAGTCACAGTGAATGGTGAGATCGAAACGCAGAAACGCAAGAAAATTGTGGTGGGCGACGTGGTCGAGTTTAATGGCGAAAGCATGGTCATGATATTGATCGAGGAATAGCGTGGGGTAGTGAGACCGCTGTTGCTGACTAGTTGAGCTCTTGTAAGATCATTTCTTGCTAGTTCATAGGGGCTGGTGTCTAATGCCTTGATGGAAACTACTAATAAGTTAGCGGTCTTAATTGACGCCGACAACGCACAGCCGGGCATCGTGGATGCTCTCCTCGCCGAAATAGCCAACTATGGTGTCGCCAGCGTAAAACGAATTTACGGTGATTGGACTGCGCCCAACCTTAAAGGTTGGAAAGAAGTTCTATTAGAGCACTCGATCCAACCTATGCAGCAATTTGCCTACACCAAAGGTAAGAACGCGACTGACAGCGCGATGATTATTGATGCGATGGATTTGTTATACAGTCAAGCTTTTGATGGTTTTTGTATCGTTTCCAGTGACAGTGATTTTACCAAGCTCGCTTCAAGGATTAGAGAGTCAGGCTTGCTTGTTTACGGGTTTGGAGAAAAGAAAACACCTTCTCCTTTCGTCGCAGCTTGTGACAAGTTTATTTACACCGAGGTGTTACGAGCCAGTGTCAGTGGTGACGAGGACTTGACTCCAAAAACCACTAATGAGTTGAAGCGAGATACTAAGTTAGTCAATCTGTTGCGCAAGGCAGTTGATTCGTCTTCTGATGAAAGCGATTGGGCGCAGCTGGGGCCAGTTGGCAGCCACATTGCCAATCAGGCTTCAAACTTTGACCCGCGCAATTATGGCTTCGGTAAATTGGGTGAATTAGTCAAAGCAACCAAGCTTTTTGACATAGAAGAAAGACCCATAGGAAACGGTCGATCAAAGGCTGTTTATGTAAGGATTAAGAAAACTCAACGTAAAACTAATAAATAATCCATTAACGCTTGGATTATCAATAGTGATTTGACATTAAGTCATTGTTTTAGCTTAATAAAAGATTAGTTAGGTTCAACGAATATTTGCGTATTTAAAGTCGCTATACCGTCAACCTGTCTGTATACTCGCGCCTCGAGTGAGGGGGCCAAGTTTATTTAGGCTTACTTTAAAGCGTATTAAGCTCAAGCGTAAATAAACTGACCGCATTGAATCCCCCTCAAATTTTATGTCCGCATAGCTTATCAAGGGCAAGTCACGCATAGCAACTAGGTTGCCATTAGTACCGCGTCAGGCCTGGAGATAGCATATATCACTCATTTTGAATGAGACACAGAGCCACCATGACGAAGAAAAGACACAGCCCGGATTCCCGCGGCAAAAGATCAGGAAAACAACAACGCCGACCTGCCAGACCAAGAGGTCCAAGAGATTCGAACGAATTCGAAGCGGTTGATGCCAAGGAGCTTGCGATCCAGGAAGCGCTTTATGATGTTGGCTTTGATGAATTGGGGCTGTCGCCAGAGATGTTGCAGGCGGTTAATGATCAAGGTTACGAACAACCTTCGCCTATTCAAGCGATCGCAATTCCTCCATTACTTGAGGGCCGAGATCTTTTGGGTCAAGCCCAGACGGGAACCGGTAAGACCGCTGCATTTGCGCTTCCGTTATTAAGTCTCGTAGATATCTCAAATCGCGCACCACAATTGTTGATTCTCGCTCCGACCAGAGAGCTTGCTATTCAGGTTGCCGAAGCTTGCCAACAATACGCCAAGCATCTAAAAGGCTTGAATGTGTTGCCAATTTACGGCGGTCAATCTTATACCATACAATTGAAACAGCTAAACCGTGGGGCGCAAGTCATAGTTGGTACGCCCGGCCGTGTAATGGACCATATGCGCCGCAAGACCTTGTCATTAGATGCATTGAAGGCATTGGTTCTAGACGAAGCTGATGAGATGCTGCGCATGGGATTTATTGATGATGTGAAATGGGTATTGGAGCAGTCGCCACCCGATCGTCAAATCGCGTTGTTCTCTGCAACAATGCCACGTGAAGTTAAGAAGGTTGCTGATCAGCATCTTCAAGACCCTGTGCATATCAAGATCGCAAGTAAAACTGCGACAGCTGAGAATATTAGTCAGCGATATTGGATTGTCAGAGGAACTCACAAACTTGATGCAATTACGCGAATTCTAGAGAGCGAAGATACCGACGGTGTTATCGTTTTTGTGCGTACCAAAAATGCCACCGTTGAATTAGGTGACAAATTAGCGGCTCGTGGATTTCGAAGTGAGGCTTTGAATGGAGATGTTCCTCAGGCTAATCGAGAAAAAATCATTGATCGATTACGTAAAGGGAAGTTGGATATTCTGGTAGCGACAGATGTCGTAGCACGCGGTCTCGATGTGGAGCGGATTAGTCATGTGATCAATTATGACGTGCCCCATGATACTGAAAGTTATATCCACCGTATTGGTAGGACAGGGCGAGCAGGAAGGGCGGGCAAAGCCATTCTATTCATCGCGCCTCGCGAGAAACGCATGTTGGGCTCGATCGAACGAGCGACGAAACAAGCGATTGAGCCGATGGAGTTGCCGAGCGTCGATGATATTAATACCAGTAGAATGCAGCGCTTTAAAGAAAAGTTAGCATTGACTATTGAAGAACAAAATTTGGATTTCTTTTCCCAGATAGTGACTGAGTTGCAAAAAGAGAAGGAAATCAGCAGCGAGCAAATCGCGGCTGCAGCTGCATTTTTAGCGCAGGGTGATACGCCTTTGGTTATGGAAGAATCTGCGTTTCGAGATACTGATCGTAAACGCGGCCGCGAGCGCGGTTCTTTTAGTGATTTCGATGATGATTTTCGTGGCAAGAAAAACCGTCGAGATTCTTCTGAGCGCGCACCACGCCGTGACCGACCTACACCTGGAGTTCATGCGACGCCATTGATTGATTTTCCAGATGTGGAAATGAAACGCTTCCGCTTAGATGTGGGGAGAGTGAATAATGTGAAGCCCGGCAATATAGTGGGTGCAATTGCCAATGAAGCCGAGCTAGAGAGTAAATATATTGGTGAAATCGAAATTCGTGACGATTACACCACGGTCGATTTGCCGGCTGATATGCCAAAAGAGATTATGGCAATCCTGAAGAAAGCTCGTGTCGCGGGCAGACCGCTTGCATTGAGAGTGTTTGATGGCAAAGAGACCACTGGCGGTGATGAGCGTGGTGCACCAAGTTCAGAAAGTACCGGACCCAAGAAAAAATCTTACGATTCAAAAAAGTCGGACAAAGCACCTAAAAAGCCAAACGCCAAATCAGATTACGCGAAGAAAAAACGCAAGGATAGGGGTAAATCCTAACGAGGTTCGAGCTTTGAGGTAAACTTGTTCAAGTGATTAGTGTCGCTATAAAATCCATCGCTATTGTTGCCTTATTGTTGGTGTTAAGTGGCTGTAGTTCGATTAGTTACTACGGGCAAAGTGTCATAGGGCATACGCGTCTGATGCTGGCTCGTCAGTCTATTAACGGAATGTTGAAAGATGAAGCGTTAGATGCAAGTCTTCGACTCGAGCTTAACTTGGCAAAAGAGCTGCGTGCATTCTCAATTAGTCATTTGGCGTTGCCTGATAATGGCAGTTATTCAAGCTACGTAGAACTTGATAGGGAATTCCCAGTGTGGACGGTGGTAGCAGCAAACGAGTTCTCAGTTATCCCAAGTTCATGGTGTTACCCGATCATTGGTTGTGCCTCATACCGTGGTTATTTTTCAGAACACGATGCACATGAATTCGCAGCAGAGCTGCAGAATAAGAACCTTGAGACCTCTGTAGGTGGGGCAGGCGCATACTCAACCTTAGGCTGGTTTGATGATCCCATTGTTCCTTCAATGGTTCGGTATGGGGTAGAGGGTTTTGCTGAAACACTGTTTCATGAGCTAGCTCATCAGGTCATCTACGTTAAAAACAATACAGAGTTTAACGAGGCTTTTGCGACCGTTGTCGGTGAGCAAGGTGCGTTAATTTGGCTGGCCAATAATCGCCCTGAATTGTTGGTGGGATATCAGGAGAAAATGAGGGCTCGCAATGCCTTTACCATACTTTTGTTTGAAACTAAGCAAGCCCTCGATGAACTCTATATGTCTGATCTTTCCGATGAGGTGAAGCGCTCAAAGAAGTCTGAAGTGCTCAATGAAATGAGACGCGAATATTCTCAGATCAAGCAAAGTCAATGGCAGGGCAAGCCATGGTTTGATACATGGTTTGATACTCCGGTGAATAATGCCCGGCTGGCTGGAATAGGAGCTTATCGTGACCTGGTGCCTGAGTTTGAGCTGTTGTTGAGGGCCTGCGACATGAGTTTTTCGCGGTTTTACGCTGCGGTCAAAACGATGAAGAATCAACATGAAAATGCGAGTGTGCCTAAGGAATGTTCGAGCTTTTTGCGATAAGCTTGATTCGATGAATAGCAAAACACAAGGATTGCCCGAATGCTGTAGGCTTGTTAGAACGCTGGTGATCGCCGCTTTCATGTTTGTGTCGACTTCGGTTGCTTCTGCTCAAGAAAATTATTCTAATTTTATCGCGTTTGGCGATAGCCTTTCTGACACTGGGAATTTAGCCAGTACCATTCCATTTAATTTTCCTTTTCCGTTTTTTGATAACCGAATCAGCGATGACAAGGTGGCCATAGACCACCTAGCGGAATCACTTAACTATGATGCACGTGCATCGGAGGTGGGTGGCTTTAATTTTTCTGTCGCAGGCGGGAATATATTGGGTGGTGATTTAGAGGATCTAGCTTCGCAGGTAGACTCCTATCTCGCACGCGTGAATCAAATAGCTGACCCGCAAGCTTTATTTTTTATCATGGTCGGGGGCAATGACTTACGTGATTTACGTTCAGAATTGTCGGAGTCGTCAGCTGGTGCTCGGATTGATCTAATTGTAAGCAAGTTTATCTCCGAAATTAGTAGGTTAGAACAAGCGGGTGCGACGCGTTTTATGATTGCCAATGTTGCAAATATCGGGCGCATTCCAGAAACCTTAGAGCGTGAGATTAATGAGCCTGGCATTGGGTTGCGTG
>CAJQNY010000109.1 GCA_905479805.1 uncultured Arenicella sp. | reverse complement strand
GCGCCCTTGGCTTGAGCGAAAGACGCCATGGTCTCGAGTAAGAAGAAGTCGACATAGGGAGCTTGTAGTGTAGCGATTTCCGCATAAATCTCTGCGTTTTGCTCTACCTCTAAAGACAGGTCTGGTCGGTAGGTTCGCCCAGTAGGCCCCATCGAACCGGCCACCAACCCCTCACCGTGGGCATCTCTAGCTTGGCAGGCAATTTCACAGGCGCGTTGGTGTAGTGCCTCAAATTGATCTTCAACGCCATTGGGTTTTAAGCGATCCCGATGAATCGCATAACTGTTCACAGTTGCAATGTCTGCACCGCTGTCAAAGTAGTCGCGATGTACGGCCTCAACAATTTCAGGTGTATCCATCATTACACGGGTCGCCCACAGCGGTGATGGTGGCTCACCGGATCGTGCTACCAACTCTTGTCCCATTCCGCCATCTAGTAAAGTGATTGTCATTGCAGTACTCGCATTCTTATTAAAATTTTATAGCGACTAATCTTTATCAACATAGGTAGTCCAGTATGTTTTTAAATCTCGCTTAACACTGGGTGCCAACATGTATAGACCGATAATATTCGCAATTCCCATGGAGAAAAACATAGAATCTGAAATATCAATCACAGAATTTAGACTGATAGATGCACCTAGAACAGTGCATAAACAGAAAACTAGCTTGTAGGCTAAATCAAGAAATGGGCTGTTTCCAACCAGATAGCTCCAAGCGATTGATCCGTAGTAAGCCCAAGATATCATCGTTGAGATCGCGAACATTAGTACCGCAAAACTCAATACATAAGGGAACCACCAGATGACACTTTCAAACGCCCGTGAAGTCATTGCAACGCCGTCGATTCCATCTACCCCAATGTATGCTCCAGTTATCACAATCACTAACGCCGTGATGGTGCAAATTACTACGGTATCGATAAACGGTTCAATTAGGGCAACAAACCCCTCTCGAACGGGTTCCTTAGTGGAAGCTGTGGCGTGGGCGATGGCCGCTGCTCCCATGCCAGATTCGTTCGAAAAGGTGGAACGCTTAAAACCTTGTACCATGACACCGATAATTCCTCCCACCACGCCTTCTGGATTAAAGGCGCCGTTAATAATGAGGCTAAAGGCGTGTGGTATTTTTTCAAAATTTGAAAGTAATACAAATAGCGCCCCGCACAGGTAAACACTTGCCATTAATGGGACTACTTTCGAGGTGACCCTGGAAATCGTTTTGATGCCGCCAATAATAACAATGCCGACAACCACGGCCAATATTAAGCCGAAAAGCCAGCCCTTGTCGGCCCAGAAGCTTGCTTCGCCCCCCATTACATAAGCAAATTGCTGATAGGCTTGATTTGATTGCAGCATATTGCTGCCGCAAAGCGATGCGATACAACAACACACGGCAAAAAAAACGGCGAGGAATCGCCCCAAGCGCTGGTAGCCTAGTTCGGCTAAACCTGAGCTTAGGTAATACATTGGCCCACCCAGTACCTTTCCTTGGTCGGTGATCTGCCGGTACTTTACACCCAAGGTACACTCTAAGAACTTTGTGGACATGCCAAGGAGCCCAGCCATCATCATCCAAAAGGTGGCACCGGGTCCGCCAATCGAAACAGCGATTGCCACACCTGCAATGTTGCCTAGTCCGACGGTTCCAGAGATAGCGGTTGTTAGGGCTTGAAAGTGCGATACTTCGCCAGGGTCATTCGGGTCGTAGTAGTCGCCGCGAATCACTTTCAGGGAATGTGAAAATCCTCGAAAGTTAACGAAGCCAAAATAGAAGGTAAATACAATCGCAGCGAGAATTAACCAGACGACAATAAGGGGAACGTCAGCGCCTGATAGTGAAACAGAATAAAAAATGACACTGATAAACAGCTCTGCTGCCGGTTGAAGCAGTTTATCGACTTGTTGATCTATTCCTGTCGATGAGGCTGCACTACTTAAAGGTAGCAATGATAAAGCTGCGAATGATAATACGCTGAGTAGTTTAATCAGAAATTCCTTAGCCAGCGGGTGATAGATGGGCGCCATAATTTATAACCAAGTCAAATGTTGTTACTCCGCTACTGCGATTATTATTGCTGTACAAAACTAACTCAAATTTGAGTTTTACTCGATGCTAAAGAGACTGCTTATAATTACGTCTCGGGTTGTTTTAGGATCAATGACAGCATCAATCTCTAGCGTTGTAGCTACTTCGCTGGCCTGGCCGCGTGAATACTGCTGTGCTAGTAATTCGTCAAAGATAGCCTGTTTTTTTATTGGATCAGTTTCGGCGTCCAATTCCTTTTTGAAACCTAACTGAACCGCCCCTTCTAAACCCATTGGGCCGAATTCTCCAGTAGGCCAAGCGGCTATGAAGTTAGGCTTCGTAGTGCTGCCGCCAACCATGGCTTGTGCGCCCAAGCCATAGCATTTCCTAAGTACAATGGCGACGAGGGGCGTGGTTAACTTAGCCCCCGCGGTAAACAGTTTTGCCAATCGTCTTACTGCGCCTAGCTCTTCGTGGTCCGGACCAACCATGAAACCAGGAGTATCGGCTAGCGAGATCAGCGGAATCGAAAATTGTTCGCAAAGCGTCATAAATGTGGCTGCTTTTTCTCCAGCGTCTACATCAATCGCGCCCCCTAGGACTTTGCAGTCGTTCGCAATTACGCCTACCGCACGGCCCTCTAAACGCATCAACCCAGTAATGATTGCGCCACCATAATTTTGTTTTAACTCTATAAAAGAATCATCATCAGCAAGCGTTTTGATGACATCGCGCACCTCGTAACCAAACTTCCGATTATCAGGAAGATGTTCAGAGATATTGACTTGGCTTTGCGCGGTCCATTCTTTGTTTACGTCTTGGAAGAAACCCAAACATATTTTTGCCAGTTCGGTTGCGTGTTGTTCGTCATCAGCGACTAAGTCAACCACGCTATTGCCTTGTTGAACGTCGATGGGGCCGATTTCGGTAGGTTTAAAATCACCGAGTCCGCCACCTGAAATCATCGCAGGGCCAGCCATGCCGATCCAAGATGCTCTAGTAGCAATAGTTATGTCTGCGGCACCAAAGAGGGCCGCATTACCAGCAAAATTGTATCCATTTGCGACGGCGATTCGAAGAACTACACCATCAAGCGCGGCCCACGATGCAAATGATTCACATCCTAAACCAGAATTGACAGTGGTAATGTCAGTATCACCGGGGCGACCGCCGCCGCCCTCGGTATACATAATGACGGGCAGACGTTCACGTTTTGCTATTTCTAGGATGCGATCAAGCTTCATGTGATGATAGTAGCCTTGGGTGCCTGCTAATACCGAGTAGTCGTTCACAATCAAAGCTGCTTTAGTATTGCGTCTGCCGTATTGTTCTGAATTGACCAGCGCCACACCGGTTATTATTCCGTCTGCAGCAGTAGTGCTCTGCAGTGTTTCTAAATCAACTCGTCCACGTTGTGCCGCGATAGCCAATTGGCCGTATTCAACAAAACTTCCTTCGTCCGATAAATGAATTAGGTTTTCTCGAGCGGTTCGATAACCCTTCGCGTGACGTTTGTCGCGCGCTTGCGCACGACCCTCGTCGAGTGACTTGTCCTGACGAGCTAAGAAATCATTCAGCAACGCATCTCCATACGCCGGGTCCTTATTCGTGCTTATGTCAGAATCAGCAGTCGAACTAGTAGTTTTTTCAATCGCTAGGATGGGCGATTTTTTTTCTAGCATCTCACCGGCCTGAGCGAAAATTTTGGTGACTACACCGTCATGCGGAGCAACCACATTGCTCTGAACTTTCATCGCTTCAAGAATCGCAACTACGCTACCAGCTTTGGCAATATCACCTTCGCTCACGGTAATCGCAACGATGGCACCTAGTAACGGTGCTTCGATAGTGGTGGGATTTGTCAAAGCTTATTCCTGGTTTCGAGATAGGCGTAGCAGCTTGCCATCAGCGCCATCAGTAAGAATGTAAATAGCACCTTGGCGATCTATGCGAATATCTCTCATACGTGTGTCTAATTGCGGAAATATTCGTTCGTCTTTGACGACTTTGCCGTCGTCTAAGTCGATTCGCCTTACTGACTTTTCAGCCAGGGAAACAACTAACAAATCTCCTTGCCATTCTGTAAACATATCGCCTTGATAAAATACCATTGCTGAGGGGGCGATGGACGGGGTCCAATCGACAAGCGGCTGCAACATACCCTCGTATTCGGTATAGGGTGTAATACTTGCGCCATTGTAGTCTATGCCCTGAGTGATAACCGGCCAGCCGTAATTGTTGCCTGGCTGAATTATATTTATTTCGTCTCCACCACGGGGGCCGTGTTCATTTTCATAAACAACACCACTCGGAGTGACCAACAATGCTTGTTCATTACGATGGCCTATAGACCATATTTCAGGCAATGCATCTTTATCAGACACCCAAGGATTGTTGCTAGGGGCATTCCCACTTTCATCGACACGGACAATTTTCCCAAGATGGCTATCAAGTTTTTGTGCCTGCTCTCTATAATCAAAGCCGTCACCGACTGTGAGTAAAAGAGTTCCATCACCGAGCTGCACGATTCGACCGCCATAATGTTGCGGCGTACTTTTCCAAGGTGACGCGGTGAATAAAACCTTAATATTGCTCAGTTCATCATTCATTAACTCGGCACTGATCAGTCGGGTGGCATTGGCGCTCTTTTTACCGTGTGCATATGACAAGTAGATGCGCTGGTTATCTTCAAAGTTTCGATCTAATAGAACATCAAATAATCCACCTTGTGCGGCGACATAAATATCAGGAACGCCAGCAATTTTGATTTTGCGTGGCGACGCTCCATGAGTCACTCGCAGTAACTCACCATTCAATTCTGTGATCAAGTAATCCCCATTTGGCAAAAATGCCAAAGACCACGGAGAATTTAATGATTCAATCAGAGTTTCAGTTTTATAGCTTTGCTGACCAGGGGTTGAATTTTGGTCTGCTTGCGAAGCGCTACAGAGAAGGCAACTAAGTATAAAAACTAGCGGAAACGAAACTTTCATGTTGATACTCATTGAATTGATTGAGAAGTCTCGGTCAAACGCGCAAAGGCATAGCCGCCGAAAGCGCCGGCAACGCCTTGCATGATCAACCCAAAGGAGCTCCGTGCTCCCGCAATTGGCATTACTTGTAAAGCTGACTGCAGTAACAATAATGTTGCAATTACTCCGATGCCCCCGGCGAGGCAGAGCCACATTGTCCGATCGCCACCGATCTTTCTGGAGGCGAATACTCCAACAGAGAATGCGACAAGAAAGCATACTGCGAAAACTATCAATAGAGTTTGGAGTATCGATAAATCGCTGACGGTCATCTTTAATCTGACGTCAAGCGGGATGGATACTCCTAGCTCTTGCAATCCAGTAATGACAAATTGTGTAGAAAATACGGACGCAGCTATTGCTGCGACGAGTACTGATACGATAAGCGCGGCGAGTATGCGCATTAGATTTTTCATTGCTGGGGTGAGTCTCCTTTATTGTCGAATAGATTATCTCTATGAATCGGCTAGCGGTTTACGAAACTTTAGAGTCATCCGATTGGATTCTCCTATGGCTGTCATTTTGGCTTTTAGCTCCTCGTCGTCTCCAGAGGTTCCGAAGCTAGGAGGTAAGCGCCACACGATATCTCCTTCAGTTGCTTGATCTTTCGCATTCTCATTGACTGATGATTCGGCGACAAACTCAAAGCCGGCCGCTTTCATCGCGCTCATTATCATGCTCTTCTTGAGATAGCCGTTGCTGCCGTCAGCCCAGCTATCAGAGCGGTCTTCACGTGCTTGATGTTGGACGATGCCGACAATGCCACCTGGTTTTAGTGCTTTGAATGATGCACTTATTGCGTTTCCAAGGTAATCGCCCTGTTCTGAAAATCGAGCCAAGTTATGTAGGGCCCGAATAAATACCACGGCGTCCAAAGTACCGTCTAAATCTTCTGGCATTGTCGCGAATGTAACGGCTGACACGTCAGCTGAATCATCGCCGCGCCACTCTTGAGCACCTTCGGTCCAAGTGGTCGTCCAGGTCTTTCTCTTTTCAATGAACTCAGCGGTTGCAAACCCACCGAAGTGTGGCCACATGTCGAGGCTGTAATCAACGCCCAATAGATGACCATCTTGACCCAATAAAGGCAGTAATATTTTAGAATACCAACCGCCACCTGGTAGTGCTTCCGCTACCTTCATGCCAGGCTCTATGCCGAAGAATTCAATGGTCTCTTTTGGGTTTCTGAATTCATAGCGAGCTTTAGCGCTATCATCTTGCGCATCAAGAATGTCGCCGAGAGAATGTTTCTTTACTTGTTCTTCTCCGTGATGAGCGGCAAATAAAGTAGAGGGTGCTATAAAGATAAAAGTAGATATCAATAATTGTGCGATTAGCAACTTAGTTTTCATGTCTTCGAACCTCAAATGTGGGGGGTGTATTTTAGTAGGCTGTTAGCCAAAACAGCTATAGTCAGAGACCTTTGCAATAAACCTCTTTTGCCCAAATACGGCGTTCACCCCTCAAAGGGGTACCGAGGAAAACCGTGCTCAAATCGTCATTTACACAACGTAAACTCCTCTTTTGTGCGCGATTTTGCCTTGTCTTTGGATACTAGGTGCCCCTTGTGGGTAAAATAGATTCACTGCAAAGGTCTCAGTCTACCAGTAAGGTGCTACTAAAATCTAATCGCTGATAATTATTAAACAGTCGTATAAATTTTGCTAAGATCTGGTGGTGAGTGTTATCAGCGGAGAAACAACGTAATGAATGAAAAATGGAACCCGAAAGGCGAGTGCTTATGTGGGCGTATTAAAGTCAGCTTGAGTGATATTAAACCTGAAATAGGCGTGTGCCACTGCAAAATGTGCCGACAATGGTCAGGTAACTCTTATATGAGTATAGAAGCCGAACAACGCATCGACATTGATGGTGAACAGCATCTTGGGCTTTATAACTCCTCAGAGTGGGCGGAGCGTGGCTTCTGTAAGGAATGTGGTACGCACATTTTTTATCGCCTAAAAGAGAACAAAGCGCATTATTTGCCCGTGGGTTTATTTGAAGACTCCGAATTGCCAACGCTCGATCATGAGATTTTTATTGATTTAAAGCCGGCGTATTACAATTTTAAAGAAGATACCAAGAAGCTCACCAGCGGGGAAGTTGCGGAGTTTTTTGGCGGCAGTACTGACTGAGAGTACTAGAGCCACTGTCACCTGAGTAACCACGCAGCCAGTTGAAAGCTAATCGATACGACAACATCGTTGTCGTCTCCGCTCGCGATAGTGGCTGACCATCTTGGATTGTGGTGGTAACTGAGGCCATAGGCCGTATCATTTCCGTCCCATATCATGCTTAGGGAAACGCCCTTACCAGGTTGCGCTTTGACACCTTTTTCTCCGCCATATTTCCACCAATAAATTCCCAATAGATCGACGTTAAGCGTGGGTTGAATTCGATGATCTTCATCGGATAAATAGCTTAGACCCAAAGAGGGGCGGAGCGCGAGTAACTTGTACGCTGGCGGCTCGGTAAAGCCCTTATCTTCTTGTCTAAAGGCTAGAGAATTGAGCAATACCTCTTGCGGCCAAAGTAAAATGGTGTCGTCTTTATATGAGAGCCACTTTTTATTGAGGCGGTCGTTAAAAGCTAAACTATCGATGATATTGGCATCGTTGAAATGATCAGGAATGGCTCGTGCATAACCCGCGATCCACCATAAATGGGCAGCCAAATTCAATGATTGAGCGCAATCACTGCTAAGTTCGTTGGAACAATTTGGCTCGATTAGATCGGCATATAAATCAATCGCATATGATTTATTCTCCACCGTAGGGAATTCGACATAAGCGGTTCCAGCATCTCGATTGACGACGTTGTTTAAATCGATGATCGCCTGTCCCTTAGCCTCTTCATCCGGTGCCTCTATTATATTTTGGGCAATATTTTGCAGTTCCTGACTGACCGATGTGAGGGCAGGAATGCTCGTGCTCTGTATGTTTAGATAGCAAAATATTGATTCAAGGGTTTTTGCTAAAGGAGGTCTTTCGATAGCAGACATCGTGCTGGGGTCAAGTAATCGTCTGTTGAGTTCAGTGCTTGCGGTACTCTGGTTAATTTCGTCAGGCAAACCGATATCGAGGGCATTCGAGCATGCAAAACTCTGTCGGTGAGTCAGTAGCCCAATCAATATAATCATGAACCCTATGCGATTCATACAGCCGCTATTCACGATATGTTCTCCTGATTATCGCTTGAAAAATCACTAAATTTTATTACTAAGTTGACATAGGTTTGCCAGCTGTTGTCTGCGAGTGCTACTGCATCAGTAAGCAATGTAGAGAGGGCGGTTCGCAAACCCGGTTGTACTTTTGGGCCAACACTGGGGAACTCTTGGCGACGTGCTTCCGATGCGGTCAAATATCGGCCGAAACC
>CAJQNY010000108.1 GCA_905479805.1 uncultured Arenicella sp. | reverse complement strand
AAAGAGATGTATACCTTTGATGATCGAGACGGGAAAAGTTTGACGCTTCGCCCTGAAGGCACGGCAAGTTGTGTTCGTGCAGGTATAGAGAATGGACTATTCTATAATCAACAACAGCGTTTATGGTACATCGGTCCTATGTTTAGACATGAACGACCGCAAAAAGGTCGATACCGACAATTTACTCAAATAGGCGCAGAGTGTTACGGCTGGAGTACACCTGATGTAGAGGCTGAACTGATAGGCCTGACGGCACAGATAT
Source organism: uncultured Arenicella sp. (assembly GCA_905479805.1). Taxonomy (GTDB): domain Bacteria; phylum Pseudomonadota; class Gammaproteobacteria; order Arenicellales; family Arenicellaceae; genus Arenicella. The sequence goes on along the minus strand of CAJQNY010000108.1, from coordinate 23,113 downwards.
TTGCACGTCTTGAACTTGGTAATACAAAATTATTGATCAACAGCTTAGGAGATGATGAGGCGCGTACTAATTACCGTTCGGCTTTGGTGTCCTATCTATCACAGTATCAAGACAAGCTCGATGAAGATAGTCTGAGGCGTTTGCAAAGTAACCCCTTGCGAATACTCGATAGTAAAAATCCAGCTGTTCAAGCTTTGCTGATAGATGCCCCCAGTATTTTGGACTATCTGAATGAAGCGTCAGCTAAGCATTTCGATTTGTTGCAGAACTACCTGACAGGCCTAGGCGTTGAATTTACCGTTAGCCCTAGACTAGTTCGAGGCTTAGACTATTACAATGACACCGTTTTCGAGTGGGTGAATGAAGACTTTGGTGCACAGTCTACTGTATGCGGTGGAGGCCGGTATGATCAAATGGTCGAGCAGCTGGGTGGAAATCAAACCCCTTGTTTTGGGTTTGCCATGGGAGTCGAGCGTTTAGTGCAGATGCTGCAAGAGCAAAATGCAGCGATAAGTTTGAAAGATCGAACTCCCGAGATATTTATAGTGTCGGTTGGAGACACTGCGCGAGGTCAAGCGATCGTAGTACAACGTAACTTAGTTGAGCGGGGAGTATGGGCTCAATTATATTGCGGTGCCGCCAGCATGAAAAATCAATTCAAAAAGGCGGATAAAAGCGGTGCGAAAATCGTTTTGATTATTGGTGAGGAAGAGGCTGATCAAGATTTGATCGGAATTCGACCGCTAATCAAGACAAATGAGGCGATAGATCAACAAATAATCCCGCAAAACGAAGCATTTAACGCCGTGACTAATTTATTAGAATCGCTATAATGCTCGATCACAAGATTTAACTGTTGCTCTAGGTATTTTGGGCAAACTGACAAGAATAGAATAACTAAAAATAGATTATGGCTGACGATATTATTTTGACTCCTGAAGAACAGGATGAACGAGCAAAGCAATGGTTAAAAGACAATGGCTTGGCGATTGTTGTGGGTATCTCTTTAGGCTTAGGTGCGGTATTTGGGTATAACGCCTATTCAGCAAAGCAGATTAGTGATGCAGAACATGCGTCCACACTCTTTCAGCAAGCCTTAGAAGCTGTCCAATTTTCTGAAAATGCTGATATTAACGAACAGTTAGCCACATTGAAGGCTGACCATGCAAGCACGCCATACGCTGCGAAAGCAACGCTCTTGCGTGCTCGTCAATTGTCGGTAAGTGACATAGAGTCTTCGCTGAGCGAGTTGCAGTGGGTAATCGATAATGCGAATGAATCTGGCTTACAACACACAGCTAGAATTCGCAAAGCTAAAGTTGAATTGGCATTAGGCAATATTGGAAATGCAAAGATATTGGCATCAGTCGTACCCAACAACGGTTTTGAATCACATTACCAAGAGTTGCTGGGCGATATTGCATTGGCGGAGCAGCAATTTTCAGCAGCCCGAAATCATTATCAGCAAGCAATCGATCAATTAACTAGCATTGATTCCGGATACCGCGGTGTGTTAACGATTAAAATGAATCGCGTCCCGCAGCTTGAGACAGCAAACGACGAGACTGTTAGTGAAGATAGTCCAGCGGATGCAACAAGCGAGTAGATTTTTAGTTTACTAACCGAATCCCTATTACTGAGATGACAGCCATGAAATTACTCCGTTTATTTGTACTATGTTTAGTAACTATATCTATTGCTGCGTGTGGTGGGAAAACCAAGAAAAGTGATTTTTTTGCTGAGGAAATAGCACCTAAAAAACCTAAAGTTATCACCTTAACGAAACTCCAGCGTAATTGGAACGCGGACATTGGGGGCAAAATTGGCGAAGGGGACGCGATAATATCTCCTGCGTTGCTTGGCGGGCACTTATATGCTGCTTCTACCAATGGAAATGTAGATAAAGTAGTTTCCGCTACAGGCAAGCGGGTTTGGAGAAAACAGTTTAAGAACGAAACGATAACTGCCGGTGTTAGTGTTGGCAGTGGCTTGGTTATGGTGGCATCTAATCAAGGGATCGTTTACGCGCTCAACCAGGAAGATGGTTCGGTGAGTTGGCAAGTTCAATTAAGCAGTGAGATATTGGCGAGTCCGGTGATAGGCGGCGATGTTGTTGTTGCTCGGACTGGGGACGGTAAGGTCTATGGATTAGCGTCTTTTGACGGTAAAATTCTATGGACGATTAGTCGACAACTTCCAAAATTGACATTGCGCGGCGATTCTAAACCACTCATTTTTGGTGGCGCGGTATTCACAGGTTTTTCAGACGGTACCTTGGCCGCGGTCGAAGCAACTAACGGTCGGGCGCTGTGGGATTTTCCAATTTCGTTTCCGCGCGGGACCTCTGAGATCGACCGGTTGGCTGACATTGATACGGATCCTTTGCTGGTTGGTAATAATATTTACGTGAGCTCGTACCAAGAAGTTACTCATGCCCTGGACATCGAACAACAAAGAATTGAGTGGAGCGCTGATGTGTCTTCATTTCATTCTTTAGCCTACGATGCAGCACATCTTTATATCAGTGATAAGAAAGGCGTGATTCATCAGGTTGATAGAGCTAACGGCACTAAGCTGTGGTCGCAGGAAAGTTTAAGACTTAGCAATATAAGCGCGCCAATTTCGGTGGGGCCTTATGTGATGGTGGGTGATGGTGATTCCAGCTTGTACATCATTAGTAAGCGTGACGGTACTCTTGTTGGTAAGCATAAGTTAGGTGCCAAGACGATTGTCGGAGAGTCCATTGTTGATAGTGATACTGTGTATTTTATTGATAGTAGTGGCAACCTTCAGTCACTCAGTATTTTGAATAAATCTTAATAATAGCCTTTGTTTTATCGCTAGTTTCCTCAGTCAAAACTACCAGATTATCATTCGATTGGATTGATAATCTTGTGAGCTAGTATCAAACTAGCTCTGTTGAATTTTTACACCCACGAATCCCTAAAATACTACTAGGTCCTATGACATGGATACTCCAGAATACTCGGACGCACCGATCGAGGTTGAACAAGCCAAACCGATAATTTCTATTGTCGGGCGTCCCAACGTGGGCAAGTCAACGTTGTACAATCGACTTACCCGCAGTAGAGATGCCATTGTCGATGACCGGCCCGGCGTGACACGTGATCGTATGGTCGGGGTTGGTCGTATTGGCGATAAGCCGTATTGGGCAGTTGATACAGGCGGTATCGAATCAGATAATGAAGAGATTCATTCATTGATGAAGTACCAAGTCGATCAGGCCATGCAAGATAGTGATGCCGTGATCTTTATTGTTGATGCTCGGGATGGCGCTACACCGGTTGATTTTGAAATTGCAGCGATGTTGCGACGCAACAAAAAAAGCAATATCTATTTGGCCATTAATAAGGCAGAAGGCTTAGACAAGGAGATGACAGCTTCCGAGTTCTATCAACTCGGACTGAGTCAGCCACATACTATTTCAGGTAAGAATGGTGATGGCGTTAATCGTTTGTTGAATCTGGTTTTAAGTGAAACCGATGGCCATGAAAGTAATTACGATATTCCCTCGGGCGTGGCTAAGCTGGCGATCGTAGGTCGACCCAATGTTGGTAAATCAACATTGGTGAATACTTTGGTTGGTGAGGAACGAGTCGTTGTTTACGATATGCCTGGAACCACCCGCGACAGCATTCACGTTCCATTTAAGTTTAACGAGAAGGAATATGTCTTAATTGATACCGCAGGCATGAGGAAAAAATCACGCGTGGACGATCGTGTGGAAATGTTTTCTGTGATGAAGACGCTGCGTGCTGTCGAAATGGCGCAAGTAGTTGCTGTAGTCTTAGATGCACAGGAAGATATTGTTGAACAAGATAATCGGTTGATTAATTTGGTCTTTAATAGCGGTCGATCTCTAATGATTTTGGTCAATAAATGGGATGGTATGACCCAATATGAGCGAGATCAAATAGAAGCAAAGATTGATCGTAAGTTTCGTTATATGGGCAATATACCCATTGTGTTTATCTCCGCTAAATACGGCAAAGGTGTGCAAGCCATTATGCCTTACGTGGATAAACTATACGCCAGTGCGATGACCGATATGGGGACTGGTGAAGTAAATAGGATCCTCAAGGAGGCGGAGGAAAAACGCAATCCGCCAATGATAGGGGCGAATAGAATAAAACTTAAATTTGCACATCAAGGGGGAATGAACCCGCCACACGTCATAATCCATGGAAATCAATTGGATAAACTGCCAAAGACATATTCTCGTTACTTGTCGAACACTTTTGAGCGTGCGTTCGATATGGTAGGAACCAAAGTTAAGATTAGTCTTAAAACATCGCTCAACCCGTTTGAAAAACCAGACAAGGTATCACGTAAAAGCAAAGACCACGTTAAATGGCGTGGGCGAAAAAAGAACTAGTTTAGATGGTGGCTGGTCGACATCGAGCAGTTATCGTTAGCTGAGGTGTCACTTAATCTAATTTGAGTTCAAGAAGTTTATCTTTCACCAAGCTAGATTGTTCCCAAGGAATAAAGTGGCCGGCATCTGCGAGTTCTATGACGTCCACCTTTGAAAAAATCATGGGCCATGTTTCGCGCACGTAAGACGCGTTTTTTGGCGATACTAATCTATCTTTCATTCCTTGAATTAGAGTGACTTGAGTTTCTAGTTTTTGATCTGAGAGCTCTTTTTCCAATAGCGTTAACTCTTTTCGCAACGCCATTATTTCATCGTTAGAGTAATTAAGGTGGCCCGGAAGCATCCAGCTAACTAATAGAGTGTGAGCCAATCGGTTATACCACCGAGGTTTACCCAATATCGGCTTTAGTGATCCAGCCAATAACACCAAGCTCCTAACGTTAGTGGGGCTGTGTAGTGCGATCTTTGGAGCGATCGATGCCCCTAATGAGTGACCAACGACTATCCATTTTTTGTTTTTGTAGAGACTCATTACTGAAGCAATGAGCTCAGCTTGGGTCGCAAAGCTCAGGCTTTGGTCAGCTTTCGAAGAGTCATTTGAACTGCTCTTTCCCCAACCTGGTCGGTCAATCGAGACCATGAAAAAATGTTTTTGAAGGTTTTTATCGTTTAAATAAGTTTCAAACGCTGGCCAACTGCCAGGTGTGCCATGAATAAACATAACTCCGGGACGTTCTTCTGAGCCCGAATAGGCATAGTGAAGTTTTTTTTCGTCAACAATGTGTTCGGCAAACTGAATAGCTGGGTCGCTTTGTTTTGCTTGCTGGTAAGGCTGGGCGTGTGAAGTGATACTCGTAATTAACAAAACACAAAGCAAAATAGTGCTACTAATGAGTTTGAAGTGAATTAGGACAATAGAAAGCAGCTTTTCCATTAAGAACATTATTTTAATTCTGTAAGAATAAGAGGGTTAACCAGTACACCGTTAAGAACGCAACGCCAAACCAGCTCGGAAAATTGCTTGTCCGAGGGTGGCAACTTACCTATGACCGCGCCCGCTACAACTCCATTGCCCGTTTCCACACTAAGATCGCTGATTCCTGAAATAATGCTGAAAAGACCACGCCCATGATCCAAGTAAACCGTAGCGAGCTGCGGTTCGTTCGTCGGTGAGTCAGATAGTGTTATTCGTGAAACGATGGCGTTACTCGGCGCAGTGACTGGAGAGAATTCGGCCGCGGCGAGCGAAACATAATCCTGCCTTTTGGGAGCGGTCGATTTTCGGTTTGGGTTTTGATTTAACACTACCGCCCCAAAGAGATCAGACCAAGTCCCAGTTGTTGGTTCAATAAAAGGGAGTTTAGGCTGTTCCGAATTTTGGAAATCCACATCGCTTAAACTATCGAGCTTGAATTCACCATAGTCAGCGTGAAGCTCTTCGATAAATAAAATGGAATTATTATCTACGGTGAATACCATATTATACGCTGGAGCCTCACTTGCATTGTCCTTGACGTATAAAAGATATTCACCAGGGACAGTGTCCAAATCAAGACCGATGAGAATCTTCCACTCAGCCCCTGAGTCTATGATTACTGGCTCATAAAGACCGTACTTGATGGTCGGGAACACGGCCGATTGCTTTGGCATCGAAAGGGCTGCGATGCCACCTGGATAGCTATGTTTTCCTGAAGAGCTATTATTTCTTTCTATGCTTTGTGCATTCGCGTTCGCAATTAGCGGGTTCGCTATGGGGTGAGGGGTTAAATTGGTAGTGATTGTTAATGCGTAGTTTAGTAAAATAAGCAGGGGTGTTAGGACCAAAGATGCTTTCAATCTCCTAGTGGAGTTAATCATGTGCTCGGCGCCGTATCAACGTCAAGTACTTCGCATTTCAACTGTCCAGACTTTAAATCGACTTGAATTTGTTTTCCTATAGAGGTTGATCCACCATCCCGAATGATATTGCCGTGTTCATCGCGAACGATAGAGAAGCCTCGATCCAGGGTCGCTAAGGGACTAACCATATTTAGTTGACTGCCCATTGATTGTGCGTGTTGGCGCCGGCTAGTTAGGTCGTTAACCGTGGCGGTTTTTAATCGTTCAGTCAGGTGGTCTAAATTGTTGGTGCAGGTTTTGATTTTAACCGATGGTAAATTGGCTGATAAACGCCTTAGGTTGAAAGATAGGTTCCGAGAGTTTTCGTCGGTTCTAAGCTGTATTCCGCGACCTAAGCGCGCACTCATGTTGTTAAGTTGCTTCCGATTAGATCTAATGGACGCGCTCGGATGCTCAATTTTTTCAAAGCAAATGTCTACCTGCTGACCAAGTCTCTCCAATTGACGTGTATATGCATAACCCAAACGTTGCCACATCGAATTCAATTTTTGTAAATTGGTCGCTGTATCAGAACTTACTAACTCCGCCGCCGCAGTAGGCGTAGGTGCCCTAAGGTCGGATACTAGGTCTGCAATGCTTACGTCTACTTCATGGCCGACAGCGCTTACTATGGGGATTGGGCAAGCGTAGATTTCCCGTGCCAGCTCTTCGTCATTGAAGCACCATAAATCTTCCAAGGAGCCGCCGCCACGCCCCATAATTATTAGGTCACAGCGTTGATGTTTGACGACGTCTCTTATCGACTCGATGAGTGCTTTACTCGCCATATCTCCCTGAACTACAGAAGGATATATCGTGATCGGTATGCCTGGGTTTCTTCTTTCTAAGGTCGATAAAATGTCGTTGATCGCAGCACCTGTAGGAGAGGTGATTATCGCGAGGTGATGCACCGCAGACGGCAGTGTTAACTTGTGCGTTGTTGAAAATAAACCTTCTTGGTTAAGCTTTTCTTTCAACTCTTCGTATTTTTGTTGCAGCAAGCCTTCGCCTGCATCTTCAATATGCTGCACAATGCACTGTAAGTCTCCGCGTGCCGGGTAAACTGAAATCTTGGCTCTAACCCTGACTAGATCACCCGCCTTCGCTTTATAACGACTCAGGCTAGCTCTGCCACGAAACATCGCGCATCGAAGCTGTGAATTCGCATCTTTCAATGTGAAGTACAGGTGACCAGACGCTGGAGTGCTCAATGACGACAGCTCTCCCTCAATCCATATTTCAGGGTAACTTGCTTCCATTAAGGAGCGCATTTGGTTGACCAGATCGCTGACCTGATAAATTAATTTTTGCGAACTCATCTATTTATACTCACGTTGGGATAGTGATCATAATATAAATATTGCAACACATAAAAATATTATGCTTTTTTACTTAAATGTATACACACTTTTATAGGTTTAATTTACTGGGTTCGTTATAATCCGTCTGGCGGTGGCGGTGAGCCCCTCTAATGACGAAAACCAATGAACCCGGTCAGGTCCGGAAGGAAGCAGCCGCAGTTGGCATATCGGGTGTTAGAATCAGGTTTTCCGTCACCGTCACTTGTTATTTAGTTAAGGCTGTTTAAGGGCTCAAGGCTGTTTACGGGCTCAAGGCTGTTTCTGTTTTAAGATGAGATACGATTTTGCAGCTTAACTGTCTCTAAGTGAATTTTGGAATTCATCCCACTAAATTCATTTCACATTTTTCATATGGTACACGATGGCATATCTGGCGCTGGCACGTAAATGGAGACCAAAGACTTTTTCGGAAGTCGTGGGACAAAATCATGTTGTCAAAGCGCTATCAAATGCATTGGAAAGCGGACGCGTCCATCACGCGTTTCTGTTTACTGGCACTCGTGGGGTCGGCAAGACAACCTTGGCAAGAATTTTTGCTAAATCATTAAATTGCGAGCAGGGCACAAGTGCAGAACCGTGTCAGGAGTGCGCTACCTGCACATCAATTGACGAGGGTCGGTATGTCGATTTAATTGAAGTGGATGCCGCATCTCGGACCAAGGTGGACGATACTCGGGAGTTGCTCGACAATGTGCAATACGCTCCTACAGCAGGAAAATATAAGGTCTATTTGATTGACGAAGTTCATATGCTTTCGGGGCATAGTTTTAATGCATTGCTTAAAACCCTCGAAGAGCCACCCGAACACGTTAAGTTTCTATTCGCTACCACAGATCCGCAAAAACTACCGGTGACGGTGTTATCTCGTTGTTTGCAATTCAATTTGCGGGCGATGCGTCCCGAGCAGGTTGAGAATCAGCTGGTTAAGATTCTGGGTAGTGAAGGCTTTGAATACGATCAAAAGGCCTTGCAAGCCATTGCTAAGGCGGCTGATGGCAGTATGCGTGATGGTTTGAGTTTACTTGACCAAGCGATAGCTCAAGGGGCTGGCTCCGTCATGTACTCAGACGTGGAGGGAATGCTTGGGACTATCAAGACCGAACATAGTTCTGGTTTGATTACGGCGCTTGTCGACCAAGATGCAGACCAAATAATGCGCTTGGTTTTAGAAATGTCGGACCAAGCCGTAGATTTTGCAACTGCCATTGATGACGTATTGGTGCAGCTTTATCACATCTCTGTCGCGCAAATTGCTCCTAGCAGCCTGTCGACGCTAAATTTAGATCATGACCTGATAGAATCATTAGCGCAAAAATTGAACCCAGAGAGAGTTCAGCTTTATTATCAAATTGCGTTAATTGGTAAACGAGATATTGCTTTAGCGCCCAGTGAGCGCGTTGGTTTTGAAATGTCCATGTTGCGAATGCTTGCGTTTGAACCAAGTAGTGGGGGCTCAGAGCCGACTAAACCTAATGTCAACTCTAAACCAAATCACCAGGAAGCTGTGCCTGGCAGAGAGGTAAGCAATCAGGCTAACGATACTGCGCCTGTTGGTAAAATAGGAAGGCATTCCGAACCTCAAAACAATCAAGAGCCAGGTTCATACGCACCTCCTGCCATGCCGGGAAATGTGAATCAGGCAAACCCACAGGCTTCAGCACCTCGTGCCGTTACCGCGCAAGTGCCGGAACCCCAAAATCAGATTCCTTCTTCCGGGGATAATCGTCCCGGTCAGCCTGGCGATACGCATTCACAGGTTTCAGCAGCGCCAGCAGCAACCAGCCAACCGAGTTCAATTGCTGTTACATTGGCCGGTAACAATGAATGGGGTGAACTGGTCGAACAAACGCAATTGACCGGTTTTAGTAAAGAGCTAGCAATGAATTGCTCTTGTGAACGGCTTACCGAGGAACAAATATCCTTGTGCCTTGACCCTAAGATGCAGCATTTATTTAAACCTGAACGAGTGGCTGAGATTCAGACCGAAATACAAGCAGTCTCACAGAAAGACACTATCGTTGAAGTTGTCTTGGAAGAGTCTGATAAAGAAACTCCGGCCGGCTGTCTAGAGCGTTTAGGCTTTGAACAGCTTGAACAGACTAAATCCAGTTTTAACAGTGATCCTGGGCTCAAGGCCTTGATGTCTGAGTTTGGTGCCACTATTAATGAGCAAAGTGTAAAACCGGTCGATCAGGCCAAATGATTAAATAGAGAGGGCTTATAACGCGATGAAAGGTGGATTAGGAAATATCATGAAGCAAGCTCAGGCGATGCAAGAGAACATGCAGAAAGCCCAAGAAGAACTTGCTAGTTTAGAAGTCACGGGGGAATCCGGTGGTGGAATGGTGAAACTTATCATGACTTGTCGGCACGATGTTAAGAGCGTGGTTATTGACCCAGAGCTGATGGGGGATGTTGAAGATAAGGAGATTCTAGAAGATTTAATAGCCGCCGCCATGAATGATGCAGTTAGAAAAGTGGAAAAAACATCACAGGAAAAAATGGCAGGTCTTACTGGCGGCCTAGACATTCCCGGCATGAAGATGCCTTTCTAGAGATGCGTTACTGCATATCGACCAATTTAGGTGCTGAATAAGTGGCGATCTCAAATGCGATAGACGCGTTGAAGGAAGCTCTAAAGGCCTTGCCTGGAGTGGGACCTAAAAATGCACAAAGAATGGCATTTCATCTGATGGAGCGAAATCGCGAGGGGGCTAAAGACATAGCAGATGCGTTAAATTATGCCCTCGAAAAGGTGACTAGCTGTCAGCGTTGTAATACTTTTTGTGAAAGTGATGTGTGTGAAATATGTTCATCTGAGAAACGGGATAAGCGAATTCTCTGTGTCGTGGAAACACCAGCCGATCTTGCGGCAATCGAACAAGTGGGAGCCTACAAAGGCCTCTATTTTGTTCTGATGGGCCGCTTATCTCCGTTGGAAGGTATTGGCCCAGATAAATTGGGCTTTAAACGTCTTGGTGAATTAGTCGCAAATAACGCCATTGAAGAAGTTGTCATTGCGACCAATATTACGCCTGAGGGCGAGACCACTGCTGACTACACTCAGCAGTTACTCGCACCGTTTGAAATCAAAGTAACTCGTTTAGCGCGCGGCGTGCCGGTAGGTGGGGAGTTAGAGTATATGGATCAACGAACCTTAGCGGCGGCGTTCAAAGATCGTCGTACTACCTGAATGCTTACAGAAGCGCTTCAAGGTCGTTGGCGCATATAAAATCATTAATAGTAATACCTTTAACGCTATAAGTAGTGAACATCACTTGGCATGAATTGTAGCCGACAGCAAGTTCAGGGTGGTGGTTGCGACGTTTGGCGATGTAAGCAACCGCATTCACGAACTCTATGGTTTCGTCGTAATTTGCGAATTTGAATACGCGTGAGATCATGCGGTTTTCTAGATCCAGTTGCCATTTTGGGATCTTTCTTAATTGTTCGTTCGCCTGGGGTTCAGTCATCGAGGGCGATGAGCTTTTAAATTGCTCACAGGGGGAGAATATTTTGCTTTCTAATTCAGCTAGCTTAATATTGGAGTTTGACTTGGCTGGTTGCATGGAATATTGCCTTAAGAGGTAGTTTATTGATCTCTTGCTTCATAGTATTCTTAGAGCACGGTAGCAAGAGTTGTGCTTAAGTTTACTCGGTGATTGCTAAGTACACTAGACGTCAAATGCAAGACGAAGAATATTCAGACGCAGCAAGATACGAATCTGAGTATAGAATATTAAGATAACTCTAAATAAGGAGAGTAGTTAGTGCCACAAAACCCTAACGTATTAGTTTGGATGGATCTCGAAATGACTGGGCTGGATCCTAAACACGATCGAATTATAGAAATGGCCACCATCATAACTGATGGCGACCTAAATACTATCGCCGAAGGTCCGGTGATTGTTGTGCACCAGGAGCAATCCTTAATCGATGGTATGGATGAATGGAATACCCGCACCCATAATCGAACGGGATTAGTGCAAAAAGTGAAAGTATCTCGTGTTACTGAACGCCAGGCCGAGATTGATACGCTTGATTTTATTCAACGTCATACAGTACGGAATCGTGCGCCGCTTTGTGGCAACAGCATTTGCCAAGATAGACGGTTTTTATATGAATACATGCCAGAATTGAGTGAATGGCTACATTATCGAAATGTCGACGTTACTTCATTCAAGGAGGTTGCTCGACATTGGGCGCCAAGTATTCTTTCGGGCTTTGAAAAACGTGCTTCACACCAAGCTCTGGACGATATTAAGGAGTCAATTGCTGAGCTTAAGTATTATCGTGATCATTTGATTCTCGCTGATGAGCCAGATTATTAGGTTCTTAGGAGACTGGTAAGATGGCTAAGCAATTTGATGGTTTAAGTGAACAACACATTGAGTTTATCGCCAAACAGAAAATTTACTTTGTAGCGACGGCGGCCAGTGATGGGCGAGTGAATCTGTCTCCAAAGGGCTTGGACTCGTTTCATGTTGCCGATAAAAATCATGTTATGTGGTTGAACTTGACTGGCAGTGGTAATGAAACCGCTGCTCACCTACTTGATAACAATCGAATGACTGTGATGTTTTGTTCGTTCGATGCGGTTCCGCTAATACTGCGTATTTATGGGAGCGCTAAAACGATCCATAAATATGATCCCGAGTGGCACGCAAATTACGCTAAGTTTACTGCGAATCCAGGCGCTCGACAGATTTATCAAATTAGTATTGATATGGTGCAAACGTCTTGTGGGTATGCGGTGCCCAATTACGATTTTGTTGATGATAAAGAAACCTTAGTTACCTGGGCAGAAAACAAGGGTGAAGAAGGGGTTGAAGAATACTGGCAGGAACGGAACAAATTAAGTATCGACGGCAAGGAAACTGGCATATAACAGGTTTGCGTTAATTGCTCAGTAGCGTTATTGACCTGATTTTGACAGTTGAACTGATTTTGAGCGTTGCGATTCTAAAGCCCAGTCTAGGTGCTCATTTAGCATCTCTTCCAACTCAATTTGTTCAAACAGCGTCGTGTTCCTTTTCAGCTCAAGTTGCGTAATTATTGATTTTGAATAACTGGCATTGCCTAATGCAATTGCAATATTCCTTTGCCAGGCAGCAAACCCGATACGTCGGATTGCGGTGCCTTCGGTGTTGTCTAAAAATTGCTGTTCGGTCCAGCCGAACAATTCAAGCAGTTTTCGGTCATTAAGTTGATCGCGTGGAGTGAAATCAGGTTCCTTGCTTGTTTGCGCAAATTTATTCCAAGGGCACACAAGTTGGCAATCATCACAGCCATAAATCCGGTTTCCCATAGCAGTCCTAAATTCTTCAGGAATTGTGCCCTTGAGTTCGATGGTTAAATAGGAGATACATCTTCGAGCGTCCACAGAGTAGGGCGCAACGATCGCCTGGGTTGGACAAATGTCGAGACATTTTTGGCAAGTGCCACAATGGTTGTTAGCCGCTTCATCTACAGGGAGTTCGATGTCGACATAAATCTCTCCAATAAAGAACCAGGATCCAGTCTTGGAATCTATAAGGTTGCTGTGCTTGCCGATCCAACCTAGACCTGCTTTTTCTGCCAAGGCTTTTTCAAGTACGGGTGCGCTGTCAGTGAAAACACGATATCCATATTCACCAATTTCAGTTTGGACTTTTTGTGCGAGTTTTTTAAGCTTGGCACGCATCACCTTATGGTAGTCACGTCCCATTGCATATCGCGATATATAACCAACGTGACTTTCTTGCAGTACATTCTCAGATTGTTTTATGTCGTGGGGAGCATAGTCTAAGCGGGAAGAGATCACTCTTTTTGTGCCGCTCACCAATTCTTCTGGATGGCTGCGTTTACTGCCATGTTTGTGCATGTAATCCATTTCGCCATGGTTGCCTGCGGCCAACCAAGCTTCCAAGTGATCTTCATGTTCACTTAGGTCTATGTCGCTGATTCCAATATGGTCAAAGCCTAAATCCTTTCCCCACGATTTAATCTGCTGAGCTAAATCGGACAGTAATTCAAGATTGATAGTTGGCGTCGTACTCATAAGAAGTAATAATACCGCATACTAGGTATTTATCGACAAGGTTGACGTAAAATAGATTCATGAACCAACAGTACTCAATGGCAACGCTCGCGCAAACTAAGGAGTTTGGCGAAACATTGTGGGAGACTATCTCAGCACCCTCCTGTGTCTACCTAGAAGGCGGTCTTGGTGCAGGGAAAACCACTTTGTGCCAGGCGATCATAGAATCGGCTGGTTACAGTGGCTCAGTGACCAGCCCGACCTACAATCTAATTCATGAATACAAGGTGGGAGCGATTACTATTTACCATATGGATCTCTATCGCTTAGAGGATCCCGCTGAATTGGAATATTTAGGCGTCGCTGATCTTTGGAATGGATCTAGTATATTTTTGGTTGAGTGGGCTGAACGAGGGCTTGGGTATTTGCCCATGCCAAATTTCAGGGTGTCGATCACGCAATCCGAGTCGGGTCGACATAATGAGTGGGATAAAACGGATAGGCTGGCATTATTCGAGGCGTATTTATAACAATAATTGACATTATGTCTATTAATTTTATGAGACAATATGTCCAAGATAGAAGTTTATCTTTCAGGGACTACCCATCCCTGGGTCGACAAAGAAAGCCTGTAGTGGCGTTTTAGCCCTCCGCATAACCACGTCGACAACCTTGAGCTGGGTTGGCTATTACCTCAACCCCCCCTTTGCTAGCCCAGCTCTCCTTACTATTTTGAGGTTTTTTGATTAGCAAAGGTTTAGGTTCTTCTAAAGCGGGGCAAAACCTGTTGTAATTAGGCATATTCTAATTCTTTCCAAATACGGTTCCATTCAGAACCGAATGATTGAAAACCTTTGATTTCCATCACTATAAAATCTGTCCTTAGAAGCGCGTTACTGAGCATAATCTCAGCCGGTTTCGTTGCTGTGTATGCGGGTCATAGCTTTGCACAAGCAGACAAGCAAAGCGTCAATAACTTACGCTTATGGCACTCTCCAGAAGGCACTCGCATAGTCTTTGATGTTGCCGCGGATGTGCGGCATCAGATGTTTACACTTCAAGACCCTTTGCGTTTGGTGGTGGATATTGAGGATGCTAAGTTAAATTTCAGATTGCCACAGATCGACACTAAGAATGCTTATATTGCGGCAATTCGGTCGGGGCGGCCTGATGATAAGCGCCTGCGATTCGTGTTTGATTTGAAACAGCCGCTAAAAGGCAATGATTTTGTTTTGTCGCCAAACGAACTTTATGGTCACAGATTAGTTATTGATTTGCGTGATCCGAATCTTCCAAAAAGCCATGGAACAAATATTGGGCTGTCTATAAACGATAAAGCTGACACGTCATCTGGATCTAAGGAAAGTAGTTCAGACGTTAATATCCCCATTGATAAGGAGAGAATTGGTGGCTCTAATCAAGCTGCACCAAACCCTAAAGTAGTTTTACAGGCGAGACCTAATCAGCATAAGGAGGATAAGCTGTTGATTGCAATCGATGCGGGTCATGGAGGCGAAGACCCAGGGGCTTCTGGGCATAGCGGTAGTCGCGAAAAAAACATCACACTGGCAATCGCTCAACGGCTCAAGTGGATTGTTGATCAGGACCCACGGATGGATAGCTATATGGTACGTCGGGGCGACTATTACATTAAATTGCATAAGCGTCGATTGCTTGCGCGGGAAGCTGGGGCTGACCTATTTATCTCTATTCATGCCGATGCATTTCGGAAAAAGTCAGCAAGTGGTTTCTCCGTCTTTGCGCTTTCACAAAGCGGCGCGACTAGTGCGATGGCGGGGGCGCTCGCCGCTAAGGAGAATGCATCAGATTTAATCGGTGGCGTGAGTTTGGCGGATAAAGATGAAGTGCTTGCCAAAGTTTTGGTTGATCTCTCTATGACCAACACGATTAGTGAGAGTGTAAATTTTGGTGGAAGAATTTTAAAAGAATTGGGAAAGATTGGAAAACTACACAGTCGCCGGGTTGAACAAGCTGGTTTCGCTGTATTGAAATCAGCCGATATCCCATCGGTTTTGGTCGAAACTGGGTTCGTGACTAATCCGACTGAGGAAAAAAACCTGACCTCTAGTCGCTATCAATCAAGAGTCGCAGAAGGCATTCATCGAGCTATTAACGAATATTTTCAGCAAACCCCGTATAAGAGCAACGCGAGCTATGCGAACCCTAAGCAGGTCGCCTCTAATTACACTAGTTTAGTCAGGCCAGGCCAATCTAAGAAACGAGTTAAGACGACCAATACGAAAAAATATCATAAAGTGGTTAGAGGAGATTCCCTCTCCAAAATCGCAGTAAAGTACGGGACAAGTATTCGCCAACTTAAAAGCTTAAACAACCTGCGGGGCAATACGGTGATGCGTGGGCAACGACTCAAGTTACCCGTCACAAGTGTTGCTAAATCTGTGACAAGGCCGTCAAGCTATGTGGTAAAGAGAGGTGATTCTCTATCAAGGATATCATTACGGTTTAATGTCACGATTGGTTCTCTTAAGGCTGCAAACTCACTTCGCAAAGATCAGGTTTACATTGGCCAAAAATTAACCATTCCTGGCGGTGGGAAAGCCGTTGCATCTAGATCACCTTTAAGGAAACCAGTCACGCATACTGTTAAACGTGGTGATACCCTTTCCGAAATTGCAGAGCGTTATGGCTCCAGTGCTCGGCAAATAAGAGCATTGAACTCCCTGCGTTCAAGTACTGTGATGTTAGGCCAAAAGTTGAAAATACCTCAATGAGCGATACACCACTAAATAGGATTCGCGCATTGGAGCCGCGGCTAATAAATCAGATTGCTGCTGGCGAGATAATAGAACGTCCCGCATCGATCGCTAAGGAGTTGATCGAGAATGCCTTGGATGCTGGTGCTTCAAGGATTGATATAGAGGTCGATAAAGCTGGAGTCCAACGTTTCAAAATTTCCGATAATGGTCATGGTATTTTAAAGCAAGATTTGGCCATGGCATTGTCACGTCACGCGACCAGTAAGATCGAAAACCTCAATGATCTTGAGCAAATAGCGACCTTGGGGTTTCGTGGTGAGGCACTTCCCAGTATTGCGTCAGTCACTCGATTAACCATTCAATCTAGAGAACAAACATCAGAACAAGGATGGATGGTAAGTAGTGACGGGAATAATGAGGTCAGTGACACTGTCCCGGTCGCACACCCCGTTGGTACGACAATAGAAGCCAGGGATCTGTTTTATAACACGCCTGCGCGTCGTAAATTTTTACGTACCGACAACACTGAATTTAAACACTTAGACCAAGTGGTTCGTAGAATGGCGTTGTCACGATTTGATGTCGCGTTTAAATTAAGCCATAACGGACGCATTGTGTTGCATCTTCCTGCTGTCGCAGCGGACGATAGTCGACGAGTGAAAATGGTGTGCGGCGACAATGTCCCTGAGAACAGCACATTCTTTGAGGAATCTCGAGATAGCATCCGGCTCTACGGTTGGCTTGGCTTGCCGGGGTTTTCCCGTAGCCAAGCGGATATGCAGTATTTCTTTTTGAACGGACGGTTAATTAGAGATAAAACGGTGATTCATGCGATTCGGATGGCCTATCAGGATGTTTTGTTTCATGGACGCCACCCGGTCTACGTATTGTATTTGGAGATGGATCCTGCGGCAGTTGATGTAAATGTCCATCCGACTAAACATGAAGTTCGTTTCAGAGAAAGCGGCGCAATTCACAGTTTTGTTTTTCGCACTCTGCAGCAAGAGTTGAACGTATCAGCAGGCGAGTCATCAAGTGTTCAGGTGGACGTTGCGACCGGCATGGCAAGCCCTAGGCCTATCAACCCAAACTCGGTTGATTTAAGTAATCAACAGAGTAATTTTCGCTATGAGTCGGGCCGCTCGCCGAGTGCAAATGAGGTTCACGAGCAAGTGTATGCTTATAGCCAACTGGGGGACTCAGTATTTCGGCCTAATAGTCGATCACCAGAGTTCATAAACGCTGATCAACCTGTTGGGGGTATTCAAGGGGTTATTCCTCCCATGGGTTACGCATTGGCGCAACTTAAAGGTGTTTATATCCTGGCTGAAAACGAGGCTGGATTGATATTGGTTGACATGCATGCTGCCCACGAGCGAATAACCTATGAGCGATTAAAGCAGAGCTTTGATCGTGCGACGATAGCGCAACAAGAATTATTGGTGCCCGTTACTATTCAGGTGAGTGAGCCTGAAGTTGGTGCTTGGCAGGAACAATCAGGTTTGTTTGACCAGCTTGGTTTAACTATCGAGCAAATGGATGAATTGGTATTAGTTGTACGCAGCGTCCCTGAGTTGTTGGTCAAGTCTGACATATCTCAATTGGTGAGAGATGTGCTGGCCGATATTGTGGCGCATGAAAAGAGCAATAGAATTGAAGAGACAGTCCATGAGCTTTTATCGTCGATGGCATGTCATGGCTCCGTTAGAGCGAACAGACAACTGACTAATGCTGAAATGAATGCTTTGCTGCGTGATATGGAAATCACTGAAAAGAGTGGGCAGTGTAACCATGGCCGTCCAACGTGGGTGTCTATGAGTCTGGGGCAGCTTGATAGTTGGTTTAAGCGTGGGCAATAAGGAGCTAATACCGGTTATTGCATTGATGGGCACAACGGCAACGGGTAAGACTGATGCTGCGGCCCACTTAAGCGATTGTTTTGACGCGGAAATTATCAGCGTGGATTCATCATTGGTCTACCGTGGCATGGATATAGGCACAGCTAAGCCTGACCAGGCGTTTCTAGAAAAATACCCACACCACTTAATCGATATTCGAGATCCAAACGATACATATTCCTCGGCTGATTTTTATCAAGATGCGGTTGCTTTAATCGATGATATTACGGGCAGAGGTAAGGTGCCTATTCTGGCGGGTGGCACGCATTTCTATTATTCGGCTCTCGAGGAAGGTCTTGCTCAGCTGCCGCCTGCGAATGCACAATTGAGAAGTGAGATAGACGCTGATGCCAAGACTCATGGTTGGCCGGTTATGCATGAGAGGTTGGGCGCCCTGGATCCTTTGAGCGCTGCCCGGATTGATGCACACGACGCGCAACGAATTCAACGAGCATTGGAAATTGTCCTGCAATCGGGTAAAACCGTGGATGCACACAATGATGATCGTAAACCTCCCATCGCAAACCCTTTAGTTAAAATAGCGTTGTGTTTTTCTGATAGGCATTTTTTACATGAAAGGATTGAACAACGATTTGACATTATGCTGGAACAAGGCTTGCAGAAAGAGGTTGAATCGCTTCTTGATGGTGGGATAGACCCAAATACTCCAGCGATGCGCATGATAGGTTATCGACAAATGCTTGAATTTCTAAAGAACGATCTTACCTATCAAGAAATGAGGCAAAAAGGCATTGTGGCTACGCGCCAGCTCGCCAAACGCCAATTAACATGGTTACGCAATTCATCGAATATTACATGGTGGGTTGATTTTGGGTTGAAAAATAAAAATTTCAGCCATCTTGAGCAGTTTGTCAGCCAATTGGTGAAACAAAATTCACATAGTTAGCTTATAATCTTAATTTCAGGGGACGATCATTCTGGATAATTGCACTGAGCATCACGGAAACGAGAAAAGTTTTAGAGTGTTTAGTGAGGATGAGTGTTCTGTGGGTTTTAAACAGGCTTTGGCATAGATCAAAGCGGAGAATAATAAAATGGCACAAAATAAAGGTACTGCATTGCAGGACCCTTTCTTAAACGCTTTGAGAAAGGAAAGGATACCGGTTTCGATATACCTAGTTAATGGTATTAAGCTTCAAGGTCAAATTGAGTCTTTTGATCAATTCGTTATTGTCTTGCGCAATACGGTTAATCAGATGATATACAAGCATGCGGTCTCAACCGTCGTCCCATCTAAAGCTGTACGCATCGATGTTGATGAGGTCGAGGACTGATTTTACGTAGCGCTGTGCTAACAGTTTGTTAATCTGAAGGCACAGCCTAACTCGGTAAGTTACAGTTGGGCTTTGTTAATAATAACTATGTTGAAACCATATTTTTGAATCGATTTCATTACTCTGCCTTGTTCAGTTGATTCACCGCCGAGCCCGTAGCGTCGCTTTAGCCGCTCGAAAGCATTTGGCTATGCCCTGTTTACTAATCAAAAGCACTATTCAAACCGTATCTGGTCAAAATTTTAAATAGATAGTTTGTTCGATCTCGCAGAAACCACCGCTAATCCTAACGCCCTAATCCTTTATCAACGCGATTCGTCCCAGGCCGATGGCGAGATATTGGAAGAGATCCAGCTCCTTGCCGAGTCGGCGGGCGCAACCGTTGTTGATACAATCACCGCATTTCGACGACGGCCTGACCCTGCTACATTTATGGGCAAGGGGAAAGTAGAGGAGATTAGCGCTCTGGTAGAAAATTTAGAGATTGATTTGGTTATTCTGAATCACTCAGTTAGCCCCATCCAAGAACGTAATCTTGAGAAAGCATTGAAGGTCAGGGTGCTGGATAGAACTGGACTGATCTTAGATATCTTTGCACAAAGAGCCAGCAGTCACGAAGGTAAATTGCAAGTCGAGTTAGCACAGTTACAGCACATTTCAACCCGCCTAGTTCGAGGTTGGACTCATTTAGAAAGACAAAAAGGCGGAATAGGTTTACGCGGCCCGGGGGAAACTCAGCTGGAAACCGATAGAAGGCTTATTGGACGCAGAATTAAGGTCTTAAACAAACGATTAGACATTGTTTCAGCACAGCGGCTATTGCGTCGTAAGTCTCGCGCTAAAGTTCCGGTGCCGACCGTCTCGTTGGTGGGTTATACCAATGCAGGCAAGTCTTCGCTTTTTAATCGCATTACCGATGCAGATGTATATGCCGAGGATCAGTTATTCGCAACCTTAGATACGACAATGCGACGTATTGAATTGGATGAGTTTGGTGCCACGATTTTGTCTGATACTGTTGGGTTTATACGTGACTTACCACATTCGCTAGTACAGGCCTTTCATTCAACATTGGAGGAGGTCAGCAATGCTCACTTGTTGTTACATGTAGTGGATGTGGCGAGCAACTATCGTGAGGACTGCCTGAGAGAAGTTAACAAAGTGCTTAGTGAAATAGATGCGGATCAGATACCCACTATCGTTGTGTACAATAAAATTGATTTAATCGATGGCGAAGCTAAGGTTAAACGCAATAAGCAAGGTTTAGTTGATCGTATTTGGCTATCCGCTCACACGGGCCAGGGTGTAGAATACTTATTAGCAGCGGTCAAGGATCGTTTGTCCCTGTTGCACACTCGGTGCAGCGTTAACCTTCCAGCCAGCAATGGTAAGCTACGAGCCAATTTATATCAGAAAAGCCTAGTGAAGAATGAGGAGGTCGAGGACGATGGTTCCTTCCTGCTTGAATTAGAGCTCTCACCAGCCGATTTTGGCTGGCTACAAAAACAACAAGATGTTATCCGAATCGAGCAGCTTTAACAGAGCCTGTTTTATAGAGAAATATCGAATATTTAACTTTTAATCAATTATGTGCATTTGCAAAAGCTAATCAACCTACTGGTCGGTTTCTTGCTACAATTCACGCACAGATAAGTCTATAGGAGACACAAGGTATGCCTTGGAATGAACCTGGCTCTGGGAACAAAGATCCCTGGGGAAATGGTAATCGAAATCGCGGTAATCAATCGCCTGATCTCGAAGATGTAATTAATAATGTTCGCAAACGCTTCGGCGGGGGCGGCTCTAATACAGGTGGCAAAGGCAGTGCTGGTGGTTTTTCACCAATACTACTGGCCTTAGTCGCTGGGTTTATCTTTTGGCTGTTTCAATCGGTATATCAGGTTGATGAGGGCTACCAAAGTATTGAATTGCGCTTTGGTAAGTACAGTGAAACGGTAGGCGCAGGATTGCAATATGTGATCTGGCCGATAGAGCAAAAAGTGGTCATTAACTCACAGAATATTCGTACCGTTGAGATAGGCTTTCGCAAAGACACTGGTACGAGCCGAGGGTCTGTGCCACAAGAAGCTCAGATGCTGACAACGGATGAAAACATTGCTGATGTAAGTCTGGCTGTTCAATACAATATAGAGAGAGTCGACGACCTGTTGTTTAATGTTGCAGACGTAGAAACCAAGGGACTAGACAATGTTGTAAGGGGCGCCACCGAGAGTGCGTTACGCGAAGTAGTAGGTAGCACGACGATGAATGATTTGTTTAACAAAGGGCGCGCGGTAGTTGAAACACGCACCAAAGTGTTATTGCAGAACATACTAAACCGTTACCAAACCGGAATTAATGTGGTGGCGGTAGAAATGCAAGCGGCTGAACCGCCTGCCGAAGTGCGTGAAGCGTTTGATAATGTGAATAAAGCGGATCAGCTTGAGCAGCAATTGATCAAAGAATCTAAAGCGTACGAAGAAAAAGTAGTGATTGAAGCACAGGGTCTAGCAGCCAGATACATCGCTGAAGCGACCGGTTACAAAGATGCTGTGATAGCGCGCGCTTCAGGTGAAGGGCAACGCTTTACGCAGGTACTTACTGAATACAAAAAGGCACCTGAAGTCACACGAAAGCGCCTCTATTTGGAAACTATGGAACAAGTATTGAGTAATACAAATAAGGTCGTTATTGATCAAGAAGGCGGCAACAATATGATGTACCTGCCGTTGGACCAGATAATAAAAAATACTCAACCTCGAGGTAGCATGACTAGTAATAATAATGATGCTAGCCATCAAACTCAGAGTGTTCAGCAAGAATCAAACCGCAGGAAAGGTGGCCGATAATGGAAAATAGATTTCTAGGCGTAGCATTATTATTGGTGTTGATCGCCTTTGTATTGCAGTCGACTTTATTTACGGTGAAAGAATATGAACGTGCCGTCAAATTTAGGTTTGGTGAGTTTGTGGGTGAAGAAATAGAGCCCGGGCTTAATTGGAAGTATCCGATCGTCAATACCATTAAGACCTATGACATACGAATTCAAACCATGGATTCGGACCCTGAAGGTTTTTTGACTAAAAACAATCAAGAGCTGGTAATCGATAGCTTCGTGAAGTGGCGAATCAAGGACATTAAACAATACTATGTTTCTGTGAGTGGCCGTACCGACATTGCGGAAACACGTCTGGCACAACAGGTGAATAGTAGTCTGAGAAGTGAAGTGGGTAAGCGTAGCATTGGTGATGTGGTAGCAGGAGATCGCGCCGTCATCATGGATGTGGTACAGAAAGCGATTGCCTTGGAGTCAGAGAAGTTTGGTGTGGAAGTTATCGATGTACGACTTAAGCGTGTGGATTACGCCGACGAAATTCGTGATTCCGTGTTCCGTGATATGGAGTCTGAACGTAACGTATTGGCACAACAGGTGAATAGTAGTCTGAGAAGTGAAGTGGGTAAGCGTAGCATTGGTGATGTGGTAGCAGGAGATCGCGCCGTCATCATGGATGTGGTACAGAAAGCGAT
>CAJQNY010000107.1 GCA_905479805.1 uncultured Arenicella sp. | reverse complement strand
ATTTAAACACCGAAGGGGAGTAGCACAACTCTTTAAATTATAATAATGCGGTGCCTTCTTTGTGAAGGCACCGCATTATCTGAATCATCTTTGAGATAAAATTTAGTGTCAAAGATGAAGTTGCACTTGAGTAAATCCTTCGAGCACAATCAGTTACTTGTTAACACGCTATAGCTATCGCGCAATTACAACTTAGCTCAATATTGCAAAGAGAGAATAGAGATATAATGCTTTCATCATGTAAATTGGAAGTACGCTATCAGATCGTTTATAGACGACTAGTGAACAGTACGTGTAACGTCTCGAAATTCACACACATATTTGGGGTCACAGAGCCGACTTAATTAAACGTCTACATTGAGCAATACTCAGGGCGGCTCACCCCCATACTCACTCAAAAAGTTTCAAAATTAACTTTTAAACTATGGCTTGAGCCCTGTTCATCTTAACCTAGCTTCTTACGGACCTTCAACCAAGCACTCTCACGTTTCATATGAAGCTTAACCGCTTGAAAGACAGAAAGATCAGAATCTGCTTTACCGTTTTCAGCCAACTCGAAGAGCTGCCCGTAGTACCAGAACTGTACCGCAAAGCTTGCCAACGAATTAAGTACTCTAATTTTAGTAAGGAAGGATAAATAAGATGGGAACAAGGAGAGCTGGTTTTCATAGCGAACGAGTTCTTCTGCACCATTAAGGAGAGACTTTGGTGCGTCTACATCCACACACATCGGTCGCCCAATGCCAACAACATCTGCCGCACCGCTGTTTAGCGCTTCCTCAACCACATCGCCGCGTCTGAACCCACCCGTCACCATCAAGGGGATGGTTACCACTTCTTGCATGGCGAGGGCAAAATCTACAAAGTATGCTTCACGCATGAGGCGTAACCGGGGACGTACCACGTTTAAGCTCACTAATGACCGCACCGCAAGTATTGCCTGTTGACGGTTTAATAATTTAATTTAATCGACCGTCAATTGCATACTCACATTGCGTGAAAACTTCAATTTCTAAACAGCCGAGAGTAAGGTCGAAAATATGACATAGAGAGGATGAGTGTGCATTCCACTCAGTTGTATTGACCATAGTCGATAAAATCCCCATTGATCGGCTAATATGGAAGTTTAAAACGCGATTTATACGCCCATTTTTGAGTTTTCCCACAGCCTATGCTCAACGCCGACATTCGATGTAGTTGCGCAAGTTGTTACTTGAAATTGGAAGAGAGCGAAGAGAAGCATGTCCAATTATTTAAATAAGCTGACATCAAGTCGTATATTAAGCTGTTAGCTTCGTGGTTAACTTAAGTAAAAGGTGTCAGGACTTGATTCTTGCGTTTTGTGCATGGCTTCGCCATTGTTGCTCAAAACAATCAACAACAAGTCTGCCGCTCTTCGCGGCGTTATCGACCGGCTCTTAAGGGCAAAAACCAGCCCACGCTACTACATTCTCTGAGAACACCTAATCCTCATTTCTAGAACAAAGCTGGAATCTTGCCCGATTCAACGTAGCTTCTCACGAGCTTTCAAGCTCATTAGCGTCTAATGTGCTTGAGGCGAGCACTAGGACTAATATTCTATAGAGTTAAATATGCAGTCAATAAACCCTAACACCCATTCCGTCGACGGCCGTTCAGGCATTCTTGAATACGTATCTCGTCAATAACCAGTTGACCTACATCCTTGTATTGAAAGCCCAAATCAAAATTGGAAAGTGTCACCAAATTTGTTGAAACAATTAGCTCAAGATGTTTGAGCATACTAGGTACTCCGCCCATATGACCTATGAGTTGCACGGGTTCCTTTCCACATCCAAATACGCACTCACCTGGATAAAGCGAAAACTGCACTTCAACCCCGAATGCTGTATTGTTCCGAACCACAATCGTTCTAAAAGAGAATTGAATGAATCTAGAACTGGGGGACGTTTTCTGCGTTATGAAGCGTAATATTTTATTACCCTGCTCATCATCAAGAACTTGTATAAAAGGCAACGCAGAAGTCTCCCCTTCCCAGTAATTCGCCTTCAAAGCGTTGTTGACCAATATTCTAAAAAAGTCAGCATTCTTTGGCTCTACTAATTCTCTATTTCTATTTAGTACATCCTTGAAGCTTGATTTATAGATAACATTCCCGCGAAGGGCTGGGTCATGCCTCTTGAGAATTAATTCTCCTCGATCATTTTGGATCAAGCCAGCACCTTCTGGAATCGCAATCAGGATACCTGAAGACTTTTCTTGATAAATGTCAAACACCAAGCGATCAACCAAGTGTTCGATGCCCACTGGATAATAAGTATCCAGAAACTCATCAATACCCTCTTCTGCATCTGCGGTTGAAGCTATTTCCGCTAGTGAGCGAGTTTTAGTCCAGACCCATGAAAATTTTCTTCCCTCATGCTCATACTCGATAACGCGGCTCGCATCTGAATCATAGGTAATAGTGGAAAATAAGTTTCCATTAGCGAGTTGATCAGGTAATTCATTAGTATCTGAGGTTAATAAGGCATCTAAGTTAGCCGCCGGAATCAGCCAGTTGTAATCGCTTAGACCTCTATCTAAACCACCATCTACAATCCCAACTAGGTTTTTACCCTTATCAACAACTGGAGCGCCAGAATAGCCTGGAGCAGCCCCACCCTGAACAAAATAAATATCTAAATCAGGGTCTGGTATTCCGAAATCTTTGACCTGCTTTAATACAGAAGGGTTAAGAAGGCCCTGCAAAGTTTCAAATGACGCCGAGCCTTTTATTAGGTATTTTGATGTACCACTACGTGCACCAGAGTTGTAACCATAAGTCCATAATCCTGAACCTGATTCTGGTTTAGTAGCAACAAAGGAGGTGATTGGCACGCAGGATTCTGGAAATTGGCCACCATTACCAGCAAGCCTTAATAACGCCAAATCTGCCTTGGCCAACGTCTTTATAACCTCAGCTTTTTTCTTCGCCCCGGCGCATTCCACTGTAATACCGTGCCGAGTAGGGATCGCATGCAGCGAGGTAACAATTTGGTCTGAAGTCTTCCACATGAATCCGCTAGACACAGTATGGGACCCTGCTTCGTTCACAAGCACTCTTACCGAATGAGCTTGCATGAAATCAGGGTTGAGCTGAGCGAACAGATGCACTGGAAATATTGACAAGCAAATCAATGCACCAACTCTTATATTTAGTAAAAACCTCACGGTCTAACCTTCGCTTTCAAACATTTTTTTTCAGCACAGCATAGATGCTCTTATTCACAGGCATAATGATCCTTAGCATTCTCCATCATCAATCTGAACCCAATACTGAGTTCCGCCTCAACCTTCAGAAGGGTATCACTCAACCTCGGTATCACTTTGTATTAATCGCCATTATATACACGCCATCAGAGATTTCGAAACGGATGACTATCCAATACAATGGCTTTTGTGATAGTTAAATACAGAAAAATCGTTACCGTTGATGGCAAAGCCCAAACCCTAAGCCATGATCAGATTCAGCTTTTATATCGTTGGCAGGCTCCCCACGAGTGGTTTCCTTATGGGTAAACCGCTCGGAGCTCTCCTACAGCATCTGGCTCAGTATCATCGGACCATTCATAATAGGTCCCACCTGCGATCGGCAGTTTGTAATAGAACTTGTCCAAGTATTTTAAGGTCACATGGCCGTCAGCTCTGTTTACCTCAACTGCGTCATCTTCTATACCATCTTCGAACACTCGCCAGAGTTTGCCACGGGTATTGAAAAAGCGCAGCTCTTCACCATCGAAGTATGGAACGAGCTTGGTAGCTGTTTCGTCATATTTACTATCGAAGACAATTTTTTCTCCGACAATGCGTTGATCTTCACCTGTCTGTAGCTCTGGAAAAGTTGTTAAATGCACAGCTAACATTTGCTTTAGTTGAACCCTTGCAGAAGTTGGGTCTCCACAACTCACTTCATTTGGGCTGTCTGCAAGAAAACATTGCCATAACCCAGATTTACCTTTGACGGAAACACTTGCCTTGGCTTCAAGCGGAAAGCCGTCATTCACTGCAAGAGTAAAGTAATTCAATCGCACTACCTCTCCGGAAGTCTGATCAACCTCCTGCACAGCAAACCTTAATATTCTATAACCCTCTCCAAAATCGATAATTCTCGTTAATGTGTCCATGAGAACGCACTTTTTACCCTGAAGTGGGTCGTGACACTTAGCGAGTGTGCCGGCAACATAGTGTTGAAAGTATTCAGCCGCGTCAGCGGAGACATCAACTCCCAAGTTATCCGTCACTTGAACAGCGCCTGAGTCAAATAAAATCTGAGCATTATCGGAGCTCAACACTTCGCTTATCGATCTTAAGCGATCTTCTCCAGAGCCATCGTCGTCATAACGCAAACCTTGGCCTTTGGGAACAGCAATAATTAATCCAAGTCGTTGTTCTTCATAAATGTCAAAAATTAGATTCTGATCTTCGTTAAGGCCCGCGGCTTCTTCAAAAAAGTAGTACAACACGAGCGTACCGTGAGGATCATCTGATGTGAAAGCTAGCTCAAAAAGCGATTGTGACTTTGTTAGAACCCACGACTCCTCAAATTCACCTTCAGTAAATGTAAAGCTTGTAGATTCATTGGCTTCAACAATCCCACTTGCGAAGGCAGTGCTTCCACTCGCACCAGTACTAACTGGAATATCATTTTCAGTTACTGAAACCAATTCATCTAAGTATTTAGCGGGGATAACCCAATTATAAGAAGATGCGCCTCTATTTAAACCACCGTCCACAACCCCTATTAAATTACCGTCTTTATCCACAACAGGGCCACCAGAGTAGCCGGGCAATAGCCCTCCTTGCACATAGTAGATATCCAACTTTGGGTCTGGATAACCAAGCTTCTTGATCTCCTCCAGTGGTTTACCCGTAACCAAATAATCCAGTCGTTCTGGTGAGCCAAAGCGCTTCTTAAACTCTCTATCAGTCAAGCTTTTGGCACCAGCGTGATAACCAAATGTCCAAAGAGGCGTGTTTCGTTCTGGCTTCTTAGGATCGAACTCAGTAAATGGCTGACAGCCCACGGGTAAACCCTGAACGTTCAGAAGAATCAGGTCCGCTTTCACCAGCATTTTAGAAACCTTTGCTGGTTTTCTGACCCCTCTGCATTCAACAGAGATTTCACTACCACGGGGTACAGCATGCAAGGAGGTAATCACTTGCGTATTGTTTTTCCATAAAAACCCGCTTGCCGCCTTCGCGCCGTCCCCGGATTTCGCGATGACACGTATCGAATGAGATTCAATGAACGAAGAACCAAAATCGGCACTGACAAAACTCGGCACAAACAACAAAGGAAAAAATATTGCTGCAAAACTGAAAACTTGTTTGTATCTACTTTTCACTTTTAACTCTCCTGTAAGTATTACCAGCCATTTGCTTTATTGTGCTTTCTTAGCGCACGTTATGCCTTCCAGAAATCGATGTATAGCGACATCGTCTTTCTAATCCACGCTTTGCATCATGACACTACATTAGACGCTCTACAACGTACTCCTAGAATAAAGCCAGTACCTTTCAACCTAGTTCTTTACGTGCTTTTAACCACACACTTTCACGTTTCATATGAAGCTTAACAGCTTTAAAAACGGATAGATTAGAATCAGCCTTGCCTTTTTCAGCTAGTTCGAAAAGCTGACTGTAATACCAGAACTGCACGGCAAAACTGGCCAAGGCATTCAGTGCCTTAAGTTTAGAAAGGAATGATAACGAAGACGGAAACAACGAAAGTTGGTTTTCATAACGAACGAGTTCTTCGGCACCATTGAGCAATGAATTAGGCGCATCAACATCGACGCACATTGGTCGCCCGATGCCGATAACGTCCGCGGCACCACTGCTTAAGGCTTCTTCAATCACGTCACTACGTCTAAATCCGCCAGTAACCATTAACGGAATGGTCACCACCTCTTGCATTGCTAATGCAAAATCCACGAAATACGCTTCACGCATTAAAGTTGATTGCTTTACATTCTGCGTTTCTTCTTCCTCAATGCCATCCAGGCCTAGCAGCTTAGGCTGCTCATAAGTTCCTCCCGAAATTTCGATCAAATCAACGCTTGCTTCCTGTAACCACTTGGCAACTTGTAAGCTGTCTTCAAAGGCAAAGCCACCTTTTTGAAAATCAGCGCTATTAAGCTTTACCGCAACTGGGAAATCATTGCCTACGGCCTGACGCACGGCTCTTATCGTTTCTAATAGTGCTCGCGCCCTATTCTCTAAGGTGCCGCCGTATTGATCTTCTCGCAGGTTAGTACGTGGGCTTAAGAATTGTGAGAACAAATAGCCATGCGCTGAATGAACTTGGACTCCGGTAAAGCCCGCTTCCTTAACAGCCTTGGCACAGACAGCGAAACGGCTAATAATGTCTTCTATCTCATCGCCAGTAAGCGCAACGGGCATACCAAATTGCCCACCTGGTAAACCTACTTTGACGGCAGAAGGAGCTTTCGGTTTTGGATTGACGGGTTTCTGTGTCTGCCTTCCTGCGTGACTAATTTGTGCCCAAAAGTGATTGCCGTTTCGAGTAGCCGCTTGTGCCAACGATGACAGTGCAGCATGCATTAACGACGACGGCTCAGAATCAACAATCACGTTTCCAGGCCGCTCCAAATGATCGCCATCAACTTGGATATTGCCTGACAACAATAACCCAGCACCACCATCTGACCACATACCATAAAGGTTCTCTAACTCTTTGGTGGGCACCCCCGCAGGCGTAGCCATTCCTTCTGTCATGGCTGCTTTAGCAATACGATTAGGCAATACCGCTCCACAAGGAAGCGTTACGGGTTGATTCATTAAATTAGTCATAAAGTTTCCTGTGTTCTTCCCTGTATCTCAAGGAATGATAAGTAAATTAGAGCAATAAGCTCAGCCGCTCAAACAACCAATAACTTGCTACCAAGCCGATTGAGTAGATAACTAAATGCAGAATGTGACGCTGATTATTACGGACTATATCTATCTTGATCAATAGCAGCGCCAAACACATAGCCATTAGAATAAAGGCAATTTGCCCTAGCTCAATTCCCAAATTAAAAAATAGCAGCGCTAGTACACGTTGTGTATCCGGTAAGCCTAGCTCCCCTAAGACACTCGCAAAACCAAAACCATGCAATAAGCCAAAGCCAGCCGCGACTAACGCTGGGTA
Organism: uncultured Arenicella sp.; assembly: GCA_905479805.1. Taxonomy (GTDB): domain Bacteria; phylum Pseudomonadota; class Gammaproteobacteria; order Arenicellales; family Arenicellaceae; genus Arenicella. Next base: position 26,187 of record CAJQNY010000107.1, on the reverse strand, counting down.
ACGCCAGCTAAATGATACTTTGGATGCATCTGCGAGCGTGTTTGCAGTGCTTTGTATAACTCTATTTTTTTCTCCGGATGCAACCGCACTATCCCAAGCCTCGCCTAAATCTGTGTTTGCTCTCAAGCCCATTAGCAGCTCTGCGGCTAGCACGACAATACTTAGAGCAATCAACATCTCTATAAAAACGATGGGAACCCAAACCACGCCCAACACTGAGAGTGCCAAGGTAATACTGTGCCCGATGGTAAAACCACTTACGGTGATCAGAACGCCCTTCAATGACCGAGACAATAGCAATAGACACAGCACAAACAATAAATGATCCCAACCTGCAAGAATGTGTTTAACACCCCCGCGAATGTACTGCGAGGCCAAGTCAATAGTTCCCGTGGTCTTGAGAACATCAACCGTGCCTTCCTGCGGCCCGGAAAATATTTGTCGCAGCAATACACCGGACTCTCTTACCAACACCAATGACGACAATGCTGGGTTCGCACCTGGATAGTCAATAACCACCGCCAACTCGGTGGGCCGGGGATCACATTGAAACAACTGCCTGCCCGTCAACGCCTGTTGGGTTTTCTGGCTGTTTGAGGCATGAACACATGAATTGGCATGCAGGGTGATTTTCGGCTCTTCGCCTTGCGCCATGACAGGTGGCACCTTCCACTGCATCTCGATCTGTAGAGTATCGGTAATATTCAATTCCACAAATACTGGGCGACCTTCATGCGCGTGCACCGCTAAGCTAAAGAGATAGAGCATCACGATTAGGCCAACGTTGAGGAGCTTCATCCTCAGGTTACTCAGAGCCTGGTGCAGATATATGTTTCTCTTGCTGGGAGACACGCTGATACCGTTCGACGATTTTATCTATGGCGGCCGATTTCAGATCTCGATGTTGTTCTCTTTGCGTATCAGCCAAAACCTTCGCAGCCACTTCCTCTAGATCGGGCGTTCGCGCAGGACTAGTACTCTTAATGTTTACCAAATGATAACCGTATTCAGATCTGATAGGACCCTGCCATTGAGCCAGGTCTTTTAACGTGAAAATATTCTGTGAAAAAGCTTGGCCAAAATGACTGCTGACAAAAGCAGGTGTCCGTTCCACATAATTCAGATTATACAAAAATCGTTTTCCATACTTACCTGCCTCAGAAAAATCGACCTTTTTTCTATTCAATTGACTCAACTCCTGTTCAGCCTGACGTAACACCACTTGCTGATCATCATTCTCAGCCGGAAAAAACACGTGAGTAAATGTGATGCTTGGGTCAATCTTGTACTGATCAATGTTTTTATCGAAATGTGCGCGTAAATCCGCTTCTTCAAGCGCGGGAACATTGTCGTAAAAGCCTTGCGCGATGTACTCCATTTTTTGAATTAGACGTCTACGGATAATTTCATCGTTATCGTCAAGGCCATACGACAGTGCTTCGCGATAGAGCGCTTCGTCTCTAACATAATTATCTATCAACCTATCACGCTCACCGGCGGGCATCTTATTTAACATCTGCAATGCCTTAGCAGGCTCAAAGCTCTTGCGTTGAAACTGCAAGTACTCTACCAAGCGATCATCATTTACCTGAATGGTATTGGTATCGTTTTGCACAAGGTTATCGGGTGCCAGTATATTGATAAAAACATACAACGCCAGACCTAGCACAACAAATTGAACCAAGGGTTCTTTGAAGAAAGACATAACTACCTCAACGCAGCAAAAACGGTTCTAATTATTGTGGCGCATACCAAATGGGAGATGTATAAGCTCGCTCTTGAATAACCGCAGGGGCCACATCAGTCGCCTCTTGTTGCAATGCGACCGCATCGTAAAGAGAATGCCTAGGGGTAGGAATTTGCAAAGCTCTTACGTAATAAAAAGCGCGCTGAGATGCATCAAACTCCGGATCGGCCCACATCACTGACAGTTCGCCACTGCCAATCGAGTTATTATAGGTGGGCACACCCGCGTCAACCGTATTACCAACGGCGGGTAAAGCTCCATCGGCGGAGAGTTCACGTTCACCAGACCATGCCACATTAAATATTTTCTCTTGACTTTTTCCGGCGGCATCTACCCAGCCCTTGATCATCTGGACCCGATCAAGATTTGCTTCAAGCGGATCCTTAGTGACTCTAATTAGAAACTGAGGTCCATTCTCTGCTTGTTGTGGCGCTATCAGGTCGCCTCCCATCGGGACGCCTTTTTGATAGGCTCGTTCAACAAAGTCTCTGGCTTGGAGATCTTCTTCAACGAAATTCCAGCCAGCAAAAAACCGCACCTTCATTCGAGGGCCCGTCGTCGCATAAGTCTCTTTGCGTTGGAATGCGGCAAAGATCTCCTCGCGGGTATTCTCTTTTGCCCAAACCGCGGCTAGACCCTGTGCGGCCCTATGCCAACCATTGGCGCTATCTCCACCATCTCTTACTAGGCCGTCTAACTTTGTTTCTGGGGTTGAATCCTTAGCCATCTTTCCCCAAAAATTATTCTCTTCGGCCGACGCTATTCCAGTATGAGAATCAGTTGAACCAATCACACCAAATTTGTATGGGTTGGCGCCAACATTTTGCTCTATTTCCAATCCCCGGCGAAGTGCTGAGCGAACAAAGTCACCCTTTTTCGGCAAGTATTCTTCCCAAGTTTGTTGAATGTAAAACGGATAATTCTCGAAGCCAGCAAACTCATCATCGGGCGATAAACTTGGGTGGGTCTCTGAGTCGCCCTTAATTTGAGTTATCTCTGTAATAGGCTCCCACTTCATTCTCTGTTTCGCATAAGCCGCAGTAATGCTTTCGCCTTTTAGCGTGGTATCTGCAAACATATACCCCTTGGAAATATTTGAATTATGTGGAATCGAAAGAAACCGGGCTCCGGTATCTTTATTCGTCTGTTCAAACCAAGACCACAGATCTTCCGGGTATTGGCTTTGATCGGAACCATAGGGTAAATATTTCTTGGACTTCTCGCCCCCATCTGGGCTCACCACTACTCGATGCAGATTCGCGCCAGTAGGGATTGAACTCCATTCCCAACCCACCAAACTGGTGAATCTACCGGGTTGGTTATGGCGTTCGGCCGCATCAACAATCTCATGCCAAGCTGTCGTTTCGGTTTTGACGGTATCTCCAAAAGCGCCGACCGCCAACTCATTCGCCGGATCCTTAACAGGGTCGCTACCCGGTTGCTCTCCAGTAACGGGCAATATCTTTACGAATATCCCCTTACCAGTTTCATTTTCAATGGCATTCAATATAGCGCGCGTTGTAAACCAACGTTTTATATCACTAAGAAATCCGAGACTGCCAATATCCGCCGTATCGTTAGCAACCGCACGAATCACACCCATCAGTTCAGCATGGTCCGATACTACGAGAAAATCGAGTGGCGTTTCTATCTGCACCCTTGCTCTACTATACGGATGGATAACCGGCAAACCTTTGGCCCAACGATAGGCTGTGTCTGGGTCGGCTGATTGATTCTGATTCAAAAACGCGTCAAATGAATAGGAGGTATGCAAATGAGTATCGCCCCACAAAACTTGTGTAGGTTCAGTAGTTTCTGTCAGTTCTGTGGCTTCAGTAGTTTCAGAAACCTCAACACTGCGAGCATCAGCTCCTACGTCTTGCGCAATGGCGACACTAAAACCACTAATAAGTAAGATAGATAGGATTAGCTTTTTCATTATTGGTCTCTTATTTTCAACTAGGATTATACCAAATGGGTGAAGAGTAAGCGCGTTCTTGAATGCTCGCGGGCGCTTCTTCAGGAGCGTCTTCATCTAGAGCAACGGCGTCATAGAGCGAATGTCGCGGTGTAGGAACTTGTAATACTCGTGTGTAATAAAACGAACGCTGTGAAAGGTCAAATTCTGGGTCTTGCCATACGACAGCGAGTTCAGCGGAACCCTGATTTCGATCATAAGTGACGGACTTAACATCAACCGTGTTCTCTAAGGGAGATATCTGCCCTTGAGCGTCGATATTGCGCTCCCCTGACCACGCGACGTTAAATACTTTCTCTTGAGAAACGCCTGAACTATCGACCCAGCCCTTTACAACCTGTATTCGATCTAGATTCGCGCCCTTTGGGTCTTTAACTGCGCGCAGCAACAACATCGGAGCTGAAGCAGCCTCATCCGAAGTAGCGATTAAATCGCCGCCCATAGGCACGCCCTTGGCGTAACCAATATCTGCAAAATCTTTTGCTTGAGCATCCGCGGCGTCAAAACCCCAAGAAGCGAACATTCTTAAACTGATTCTTGGCCCGGTTGTTGCGTAGGTTTCTTTACGTTTAAAAGCCGAATAAATTTCTTCGCGGTTATTATCATTGGCCCAAACCGCCGCTAAGCCCTGAGCCGCCATATTCCAACCGCTGGGTTGTTGACTGTCCAATTCAGCAGTAGTCCGCTTGGTTTCAGGCGTTGAGTCTTTCGCCATCTTACCCCAAAAGTTCTCCTCTTCAGCCGTGCTTAAACCCGTGTGTGCATCGGTTGACCCGATGAAGCCAAACTTGTATGGATTAACACCAATTTTGTTTTGCAAGTTCAAACCAGTCTTAAGGGCAGACCGAACATAGTCAGCCTCAGTCGGTTTATATTCACTCCACTCCTGTTGAATATAAAACTTATACGTCTCAAAATCAGCGAACTCATCATTGGGTGATAAGCTGGGGTGGGTTTCCGAGTCACCCTTAATTTGAGTCATCTCAACAATCGGCTCATAGTCCATTCTACGCTTAGCGTAGTCGGCTGTGATTGCTTCTCCACGCAAATTGGTCTCGGCAAACATATACCCCTTAGAGATATTTGAGTTGTGAGGAATTGATATAAAGCGCGCTCCGGTCTTTTCGGTAGTTTCCTCTAACCAATTCCAAAGGTCTTCTGGGTATTGGCTTTGATCTGAACCGTAAGGTAAAAATTGCTTAGCTTTTATACCATCGTCTGGGGTAATCACTACTCTGTGAAGGTTGGCCCCCGTTGGGATTGAACTCCACTCCCAGCCCATTATGCTGGTGAACTTCCCAGGATCGTTATGACGTTCCGCTGCGTCTACTATTTCGTGCCATGCTTTGGTCTCCGTTACCGTGGAGTCTCCAAAAGTTCTATTTGATATATCATTATTGGTGTCTTGAACCGGATCCTCACCGGGGTTTTGGCCAGCAACCGGTAGCAATTTACTAAAAAAACTTCGTCCCGCTTCCTTCTCTATTGCATCTTGCAAGAAAAATGTTTTTACGCGGCGTTCGATTCCAGCCCAAAAGCTATCGTCTTCTAATTCGGCCGTGCCATTATCAATCGCGCGAATCACGCCCATCAATTCAGCATGGTCGGATACCACCAAAAAATCCAAAGGATCGCTAAGTTGCACTCGCGCACGATTGTATGGGTGAATAACCGGCTGACCTTTTGCCCAGCGATAGGCTGTGTCAGGGTCAGCTGAATGATTTTGGTTTAAAAAGGCATCAAAAGAATAAGACGTATGCACATGAGTATCCCCCCAAAGTAGCCGGTCGGGATTATCAGCGGCCAATGCACTAAACGAGATTGAAGCGAGCGCCAATCCAGACGACAAACAACCTGCGATCACTCTATTACGTGCTACCTGCTTCATGCTTAACCTCTCTCTATTCGGTGAGTAATACATTGTACCTATTGGCTTAATTTATGGCGTATCCAAGGTGACATTTACTCACCCTCTATTAACCTAACGCTGATAAATCACAACGCCATCCTTGATGGTTTTTTCCACCTTAATATCTTTGAGGATCAATGGGTCAACGCTCATCGGATCATCAGACAAAATCACTAAATCAGCTTTCTTGCCGACAGAAATCGTGCCTTTAATATCCTCTTCAAAGTACTGATAAGCGGCATCACTGGTTATAGATTTAAGCGCTTCAAATACCGTGGCACGCTGCTCCTCCCCTAAGACTTGTCCACTGCGTGTAACGCGATTTACTGATGCCCAAAGCAAGCGCATCATATCGGGTGGCACTATCGGCGTATCGTTGTGCGTAGTGTAGCGAAGCCCCTTATCAGCACTACTGCGTAGAGGGCTGATTCTAGAAGCTCGCTCTACACCAAATACAGAGTCTCGATGCCAATCACCCCAATAGAAAGTATGCGCAGAGAAATAGGATGGAATTATGCCCTGTTCAAGCATGCTGTCTATTTGGTCTTCACGTACTGTTTGCGCATGTATCATCACAGTGCGCCTATCCTTCTGGCCAAACTTTTCATTAGCACTGGCAACAGCATCAATCAACTGATCAGCGGCGGCATCACCATTTGCATGCGCTAATAAAGGGATACCCTCTGAGAAAGCTTTATCAACAAAACCAGCAACCACATCATCTGTCAGAGTGGCGTAACCTGTATATTCGCCACTCTGACCATGGGGTGCATGCAAGTAAGGCTTTGTTAGCCAAGCGGTTTTACCCTGTGGTGAGCCATCCAAGACAAGTTTAAAACCACCGATCCTGAAATGATCTTTATAGTTTAAATCCGGTTTGTAATCATCAATGCGTTCAGCCAAATATGGGGCATAGGGAAATGCGACTACATCAAGATAGAGGCCTTGGTTTGCCGCCACCTTTCGTAAAACATCAATTTCTTCAGCCATGGCCGCACCGTCTTGTACGGTGGTAATCCCATGGGCCGCGTAGTATTTCTGTGCTTCTGCCAATAGCGCTATTCGCTGACTCTCAGTAGGTGTTGGCATGACTTTATGCAAAGCGCCCATGGCCGTTTCTTCTAATACACCATCTGGCTCTTTGCCACCCGCAATACGTCTAATTATTCCTCCCGCTGGATCTGACGTGTCGGCCGTAATACCAGCCAATTCCAAACACTTTGAATTGCAACTCATTAGGTGGCCAGAGACATGGCGGATGGCAATCGGTCGTTCGGTCGAAACTTTGTCAAGATCTTGTTTGGTTGGGTGACGCTTCTCACTCAGTAATGAGTCATCGTATCCCCATCCAGTGATCCAGCCATTCCCTGGCACTCTCTCTCGGAACGCATTCAAAGCTGCCACTACATCATCAATACTGTTCGAAGTTCCTACCGGTGGAGAAGAAAGGTTTGCCGATGCCAAGGTGAGCGATGTGAAGCTAATATGCCCGTGCGCATCGATCAAACCAGGCAGCATCGTCTTGCCTTGCAAATCGACTACTTGCGCATCTACACCCGCCACTTCTAGAACCGCGCTTTTATTTCCTACTGCTAAAATACTCCCGTCTCTCGTTGCTACTGCTTCAACAGTTTTTCCTTCCGCTTCCATGGAGATAATATTGCCATTCGCATAAACAACAGTTGGTGCCACGTCGGCAACATTCTCACTGACTACAGCCGATTTTTCATCCAGCTTGCTAACTGAATCATCCCCACTGTTACAAGAAACAAGCAGCAAACAAACCGCTACCCAAGCTGTTATAGATCGATACATATTGCACGGCTCCTAATTCGCCAAGAAATTTAATGAAATAGATTGACTCTTAGTGTAATCAATTGTCAGTCTTGGTGTCAGTTATTTTTAACTATATCAATTGATCTTAAGGTGCATCTGAGTGACCATTAACGCAATCAATGAAAGGTAGCCAAAATGAAGATAATTGCATTCCTAATAATCCTTATAACTGTCTCTATGGGCGATGCCGATGCAGCCAACGAATACACCAAAGGACACGGCGCCCTCGAAGTCTTTGATTCTGAGGGAATGGCGGCTTCTCCAACCTGGGTGAAGCTGTGGATCGCCTTTATGGCTGCGACCTTTTTTGCCGGATTATTCTTCGTTCGGAATCACCCTATCGCACGCTGGGTAGTTGGTGGCTTTGTCGTGGGCTTTATAATCACAAGCCTCGCACCAAAACTTGGTTTGATCGTACTCTCCGGTTTTATCGCTTGCATCCATATCATTTGTTGGTCACCGGCTTTATACCAATTGCTCACCAAGCACCCCTTCCTGGCCAGTGGCGATATGCGCTCAGCATTTACTATCTGGAGCGGCGTAATGACGTTCGTTATTCTCTTCTCGTTTATCTTCGATTTCAGAGACGCCTACATTTATTTAGCTCATATTTTTTAATTAAGAGGGACCCCGATCGCCACCATAGATCCAAATTAACAATGCTGGCAGGACCACCAAATCAAATGCGAGCGCCAAGCAAATAATGAGAGGCGTCATTATGCCCAATCCAGCCATTGAATTTAACTCGGTGAACGCAATCATGGAGAAACCTGAAACTAACACTGCCGCAGTCACTATTAGTGGCTTTGCAACCCTTTCGTAAGCGTATTGAACAGCCAGTTCAGCCGAGCCGTGTTGTTTGAGCCCCAAACGAAATTTATCAATAAAATGCACGGCAAAATCTACCACCATACCTAAACAGATGCCTGCGACTGAGACTACAATAAACCCGACTGTTTGCCCCATCATCCCCCACAAGCCGTAGCCGACTGCAATAGGGATAAGGTTGGCCGCCATGCCCAACAAACCAAGTCGCCAGCTGCCGAGCGCGAGAAACAAAACTAGGGAGACCATTAATAATGCGATTGCCCCACCCTTGGCCATACTAGGCATCATATGATTGTAGGACGCGTCAGAAACAACCGCCACTACCCCTGTGGGAGCTACTCTGAGTTCTGGAGCATTAATCTTAAACCACTGCTTGATATTATCTCTTAGGGCAACAACGTTTGCACTTGCAGCGTTACTAGCCGACACCGACACTAAGGTCGCCGATTTATCCATCGACATCTGGTTACTGAGATCGAGCCCATAGGGCAGCGACATCTCATACATGAGAAGGTATTGTGCAGCGAGCTGAGCAGTATCGGGGATCTTATACCAGTCGGGATCATCTCCGTGCATAGATCGATTTAATCGCTTGTAGGTATCGATGATAGAGCTTACATGCGAAACGTTGTCTTGTTTCATTGCCCATTTTGTGAAATCTTCTAAAGTCCGTAAAAACTCCGGATCACTCAAAGAAGTTCTACCCGTTAATGGATCACTCTCTCCAAAAACAGCTACATCCATTCGAAGTATCCCAGCCATCTTAGTATCGATAATACGAATGGTCTCGGCAATTTCTGTATGCGGCTTAAACATTTTTGAGAAACTCTCATCCATGGTGGTTCGCGTTACAAATGCACTGACTATCAACGCGCCGATTAAGGAAATTGGCACGATAAGACGAAAGTGCTTAACAACCCAAACTTGGAGTGATGCTAGCAAAGCATTTAAGTTAGAGTCTGGTCTGCTCGCGCGTAGCGGTAAATATTTCATCAACACAGGCAGCAAGGTAATTGAAAGAACAAATGCAACACTGACGCCCAATGCCACAATCACACCCAGCTTCCGTAGGCTCGGAAAGTCTGTGAAGGTATAGGTAATGACTCCTAGCACCGTAGTAACTGACGTTAATAACACCGGCACAAAATTTATTTGTAAGCTTTCTAGAATTGCATCTTGCTTGGACAGACCTTTACCAAGTGCATTCTGAGCCCCGATAATAATATGAATGGAATCAGCCACGGCCAATGTCATGATAACAATGGGTCCGAGTGCGGCGACGGCTTCCAACATCAAATCAAACCAGCCGAAGAAGCCCATCGTCATTACCCCTGATGCAATGACGATTACGACAGCGGCCATCACTCCCCCGAAAGATCTCAACAAAATGGTCAGAGTTACCAGCATCACCAGCAACATCAAAGGCATTAATACATTATTGATTTTCACCAAATAGGTGTCCGCCACGTAGTCTGCAAAATAAGTACCGCTGGCTCTAAAGTCTATGTCGGGGTGTTGCTGTCTAGCCTCCTCCAAAAGAACCAAAATCTCATTAGCAACATCAGCACGTTCTTGCGAAGACAGTAGCTCATTAGAGTCAAAATCAAAGGTTAGGTTTATGATTGTAATCTGTGAATCTAGACTGATTAGAAACCTTCTAATTGCTGGCTCAGCCAAGCTAATCCTTTCTATTTCAGCAATTGTTTCGCGAGTAAGAATAAGTTCATCATTTATAAGGTTATCCACTATTAAGTCGTCTTCGACCGCTTTGGTGTGCTGGAAATTACTAATAGAATCAACCCGAGTAACTTTTGGTACCTGCCAGCTCGCTTCCGTTAGAGACCGAACAACTTCAAGAGTCTCTTTGGAGAAAACACTGCCACCCTTAGGCATAATCATAAGGCTGGCCATCTTGTTCTCTTGAAAAGTCTCTTCTACCTCGGCGAGCTCAACAATTGGTGGGTATTCGTCATCTAGAAATGCCCGGTAATCATTACTTGTGGATAAGCCACTTAAACCAAGAGCACAGGCAATGCAGATTGAAAAAGTGATGAGGAGCACGCTCAATGGGTGTGACAACACCCATTTGAAAAAGCTCAGACGACTCATACGCTGAGCCATGCTGATACGTTGGGGTTAAATTCTATTTTCATTCTATCCTTAGCTGTTTGCTTGCAAATTAATACATTTTAAAGCGATCGAAAATATCTCTCGCTCTAGCAAACCTCCTTTATCTCCATGTCGAGTTCAATTAAGGGGAAACGCATTTCAAATTACCCATAAAGAGCAATCGTAGATACAGTATAGCGCTAATTCTGTCATTCCTAAACCGAGAATATTACATTTTACTTAGGGGCCGCCGCGTCGTATCGGTGTGACTCAGGTTATTCTCATAGAAGGGAGTTTCGTTTCGATAGCTTGCTAACACAGGCGATCACTGCCTCGCACCTTTTACAGCGGCACAGGGTATCCCACATTAGGGTACCCCATAACTACATCCTCACGTTCGTCGCTCTTTCGCATCCATGCGATCGCGACATAACTACATCCTTACGTTCGTCGCTCTTTCGCATCCATGCGATCGCGACATAACTACATCCTGTAGTTAACCGGGAACTACCAGATTTTCACTCTTTCTTTCGGCGCGAGATACATCTTGTCACCTTCCTTAACTCCAAATGCCTCATGGAATTCAGGCATATTCATTACCGTTCCATTGGCTCTAAATTCACTAGGTGAATGCGGGTCCGTATCGATTCTCTTGCGTAACTCTTCATCACGGTACTTCCTAGCCCATACTTGGGCCCAACCAGCAAACACTCGCTGATCACCTGTTAATCCATCGATAACTGGCGCCTTCTTACCATTTTTTGATAACTGATAGGCCTTGTAAGCAATGGTCAAACCACTAAGATCTCCTATGTTCTCTCCTTGAGTAAACTCTCCGTTGATATGCACATCATCAAGCACTACAAAGTTGTCGTATTGCGATACTAATTTGCCTGTACGCTTTTCAAATTCTTCTTTGTCGGAATCAGTCCACCAATCATTTAGTTTTCCGTTGCCGTCATACTGAGATCCCTGATCGTCAAAACCGTGGCCCATTTCGTGGCCAATCACGGCGCCAATGGCGCCGTAGTTAACCGCATCATCAGCATCAAGATTGAAGAATGGTGGCTGTAATATCGCTGCCGGAAAAACAATCTCATTGAGCAATGGGTTGTAATAAGCATTTACCGTCTGCGGCGTCATGCCCCATTCAGTGCGATCAATTGGCTTACCGAGTTTATCTCGATTTCTAGCGACGGCAACCATCGATGCACGCCGCATATTACCAAACAGGTCGTTCGACTTTATCTGCAACGCTGAATAGTCTCTCCATACGTCAGGATAGCCAATTTTTGGAATGAATTTCGCCAACTTATCAAGCGCTTGAACTTTGGTTTCTTCACCCATCCAGTCCAATTCATTAATGCCTTGAGCATATGCCGAGCGCAAACCCTCAACTAAAGTCTGCATACGTTGCTTTGCCTCAGGCTTGAAGTATTTGGTTACATAAATTTTCCCAACTACCTCACCCAAAGAGCGATTAACTGTCGAGACTCCACGCTTCCAACGAGGCTCTTGTTCTTTAGTTCCGCTGAGCACACCTCCGTAAAAATTGAAGTTCTCTTTATCTAGCTCCTGAGCAAGATAGGGCGCAGCATTAGTAATCAAATGCCATTTAAAGTAAGCCTTCCAAGTATCAAGTGAAACATCGCTTAGCATATCGTTGATCGAAGCAAAAACATCAGGCTGGCCGACCAATACTGCCTCTGCTTTTTCTAAGCCTGCAGTCTCTGCCCAACGCGACCAATCTACATTTGGCATCAGGTCAGCTAATTCCTTCATCGACTTCTTATTATAGTTCGCAACTGGGTCCCGCAACTTCTCCTTCGGCCAATGAGCGGTCGCCATAGCTGTTTCTAACGCCATTACGTCCGCAGCCAAATCCTTACCATTTTTGACACCTGCAAGAGCAAACATCTTGGCAACGTGCTCTACATATTGAGTGCGGATACCCTTACTAATATCGTCATCCTTTAGATAAGATTCACGACTGGGTAGCCCTAAGCCACTTTGACCCATTTGCGTTATATAGGTATCTGGCTGTTTGTCATCAACATAGACATAAACGTAAAACGGCGCATCGCTCATCATTTGCGCGTACGCAATATAATCAGATAGGTCGGATAGGTTTTGGATATCATTAATTTTTTTGAGTTCTGGGGTTAAAGGCGAATTACCTAACTCAGTCAATCGCTCTTCATCCATAAAACTCTGGTACAGATCACCTACTTTCTGTGCATCCGTACCCGGCTCAGCCTTACTCTGTGCAGCGGCTTCGATAATCGCTCTTACATTTTCACGGGCTTCATCTGCAAGTTTAGTGAAAGAACCATAATTTGATTTATCAGCCGGAATTTCAAAAGAGTCTAACCATTTACCATTTACGTGATTGAACAAATCATCTTGAGCTCTTACTGATTTATCCATATTCGCTACTGATATCCCTGAAACTACAGGACTCTTACTCACTAGGCTTACCGCTGCGTGGTTGCCTGAATCATCAGGCCCATGGGCGTAGGCAGCGGTAAAAGCGAGACAAAATGCCGAAGCGATTAGTCTTTTCATAATATTCTCTTGGTTAGTCAGTGGGTAGGTAGACAACAACTTTTTTCTGTTTTTCTTTGTTTATAAAAACAAAAACACAGATACTTTGTATTAATGATTACTTATTAATTTTTAGCACGTAGGCAGGGTGATCAAGGGAGCCAACTGTGGCATCTATGTCCAATTCTTTCCCATCACGGACAACTTTCATCTTAATAACTTCGCCGGTTTTCATTTTATTTAGGATACCGAAATACGATTTCTTATTTTTTCCCTTATCGCTTCCTGAAGTACTAATATCGTTCACTTCAATAACAACATCTCCAGACTTTAGCCCTGCTTTTTTAGCTTGGGAGCCAGGAGTCACGCAGGTAAGAGTAATACCTTGTTCGCCAACTTCAGAACAGATACCTAAGTAGGGCTTCTTGTACGCCGACGATTCTATTGTGTAGGAGTCACGCCCACTCATATCCAAGAGTTTTTTTGCCAAATAACTAATCTCATGACGGACATTTTCTTCAGAGTATTCTTCTCCGGCCATCGCGGTACCACTTGCCAACAATAAGACAAGCATTATCGAAGATAGGTTCTTGAGGATATTCATTTTTTCACCGTTATTGCTATTTTAATATTACGTCTAAATTAAATTTCTGACTCGTCCAACGTCTGCTGACGCTGGTAATAAATTTGGTTAAGCTCTGTCAGAGCGTTAATACGATCACTCCAGAGCATTTCCATTCTTGCTGGGTCAACTTGATTATCAGCATTATTTTCGTGAATCAATTGATCTACATAAGTTAAGCGCCAATACAACCGATCCGCCGCCGACTGCTCTGAAGCGGTTAACATTTCATTTTGCAACGCCACTTTTTCTAAACTGCGCTCCATCCCTCTAGAGTTCAGCATCAGCTCTTGTATATTAGCTTGCAGCATTCTATTTTGCTGATTATTACTGATGTTTTGTTGACCAAAAAGATACAGACCGATAAATCCGGTAACCAATACCGAAGCCGCTAATGAATAAATCGCCTTACTCAAAGACGCTTGGCTAGCTTGAGCCGGCATATTCGCCGCCAATAATTCCATAGGCACATGTTGATACCTTTGACGATCCGTCGTGGCATTAGAAGCGTGTGTCGCCTTAATCCTTTCCCAAACGTCTGGATCTGGGGGCCGATTAGCGTCAATAAATATTTGTTCACTTAGTGCAAGCAAGGAACCTATTTCTTCTTGGCAAGGCTCACAATTACGCACGTGTTCACTCGCGCTATTGGAAATTCCATCCTTAATTTCTAGTAACTGCTCGACGTTGGCGTGTTCACTATTATTCATAGGGCACCGACTCTGGATATTGGCTTTGACTAATGTTCATTTTGGACCTGCTTCAGCACCATGCTGCTCTCACCATCACGTATTTTACCGCGCAAAAATTTATATGCTCTGGCAATCAACGTCTTCGAATAGCTTGGTGACTTATTCACCAATTTAGCTATTTCTTCATGTGTATAACCTTCAACTTCTTTCAACCAAACAACTAACCTAACGTGCTCCGGAAGCGAACTCATTACGCCGCTAACTTCATTCTGAGCCTCATGAGCTTGAGTGAAATCGCTACGTTCAAAAATGTCGTCTTCATCATCAAGCGAACCAAAACCAGCATCGAGAAACATGTGTTCATCCGTAGACAGTGCTGAGTGGTGTTTCTTTTGTTTGCGTAAATGCATCAAACTTTCATTAACAGCAATTTGCCTCAGCCACATACCGAACGGCGCACGGTTCTGAAATAGACCTATTTTATCGATTAACTTAATAAATGTATTGTGTAAAACATCTTCTGCACACTGTTGATTTCGACAAAAACCGCACGCTAGAGAAAATACAGATTGCGAATACATCTGATATATTTGTGTATGAGCACGCATGTCTCCACCTTGTGCATTACGCACAATCTCATTAGACAACACTTGATGAAAGCGCTGGTTTTTTGGGTAACTTCTTGCCTGCATATCGATAAGATGCGATGGACCACTATTTGGTCGCATTTTGTTCAATTATTTTTTCTATTCTGAATTAGCTTACACCATGAATGCCATTGGCCTAAATATATAGGCTAAAACGCCCCAAAAACAAATAAATCAGGGCTTAAACCTTATCCTATGAGAACTAAATCATCGCAACAGAACGAGCTAACTCGACTCTAGGCAGGCAACTCTCGCAGCTCACGACGTAATATTTTACCTGCAGGTGACTTAGGCAAATCCTCTGCGAAAACAATTTGCTTGGGGATCTTGTAAGCCGTTAACTCATCACGACAAAAATCTATCACATCCTGAGGGCTCAAACCCTGATCATTGCTGACTACGAATAACTTAATAGCTTCGCCAGTGGCATCGTTCGGCACACCAATGGCAGCACATTCGACAATATTTGGATGACCGTAGATAACCGCCTCTACTTCATTAGGGTAAACATTGAATCCCGACACAATAATCATATCTTTGATTCTGTCGACAATCTTAAGGCGCCCCTGTTCTACAACAATACCGATATCGCCGGTTCGAAACCAGCCATCTTGATCGATCGCCTCAGCGGTTGCTTCAGGCTTATTCCAATAACCTTGCATGATATGAGCACCACGAACGCAGACTTCGCCACGCTCTCCATCGCTCACTTCGCTCCCCTGCTCATCGATGATTTTTAGCTCGACGTGCTCTAAGGGAGGACCTACCGATCCAAGCTCGCCATTATCCTTACGATTACAGGTTGCTGTGGAAGAAGTTTCAGATAAACCATAGCCTTCTAATATTCTTACTCCGGTTCTTTGCTCCCACTCATCTGCGATCTCTTTCACTAGCGCGGTGCCTCCTGCAACGACAGCTATCAGTTGAGAGTAGTCAATTTCATCAAATTCAGGATGACTCATCAGCGCCTGCAATAGGGTATTAACACTCGCCATAAATGTGAACGGGTACGATTTCATCGCTTTTACGATTGAGTCAACATTCCTTGGATCAGGGATCAGTACACTCGTACCGCCATGAAGCGTAGTGCCCATCACACAGCTAGTGAAACCAAAGACATGATACAGGGGCAACACGACGACCGGAATCTCTGCATCACCTGGTTCCATTAAAACGATACTTAGCCGCGACATCTTCATTCCCGAGAACAAATTACCATGACTTAACATTGCGCCTTTGGACGGGCCTGTGGTTCCACCCGTATATTGCAAAACCGCTACATCTGACATTGAGAGTTGAGGGTCAGGTAAATCAGACCCTGAGCCAGATTCTAATGCGCTATTGAAAGAGGTCATGCCTTCAGTCAACCTACCCCTTAGCCCCGAAGCTTGAAGCAAATCCAACGCGCCAGTCACAACCACGTGTTCAATCCCAGTTTCTGCGATCACTGAGCGAGTTATCGGCAAAAGATCTTCTAAGACAACCAAGACCTTAGCGCCCGAGTCATTAAACTGATGAGTTTGCTCCCTAGCGGTGTATTGTGGGTTGGTGTTAACCACAATCAAGCCAGCACGCAACGCTGCCCAAACAGCGATTGGGTACTGAGTAATATTAGGCAGTTGAATCGCAACTCTATCACCCTTCTGCAACCCTAGATCATTCACCAGAAAACACGCAAATGCCGTACTCATTGAATCTATCTCAGCGTAGCTATGCTCCTTCTCAAAACATGAAAACGCGACAACACCCGAATTCTCTTTACAGGTATTTTCGAAAATATCTACCAGACTGGAATAACCTTCTTCGTTGAGCAGTTCTAACTTCTCTTCAGCATACGTCACTGTCACTTTCTCCTTCAATTCAATCAATTTAAGTATAAAAAAACCGCCGCCAGCACAAGGCCAACGGCGGTCTATTTTTCTATGTCATTGCAAAAGCTCTGACATATTCAACTAGAAGTCTTTAGATACCGTTAGCCCATAGATACGTGGAGCATTTCTATATCCAAATATTCCGCCGGTTCCACCTACAGTTGGGAAAGCCGTAGTCACTGTTTCATGATCAGTTACGTTACGAGCCCAAAGAGCAAAACCAAGACCATTAGGCGTATTCAAACCTGCGCTCAGATTAAGCACCTTCACTTCTTCAGCAGAGATCGATTCAGGAATTGCTTGATTAGTAGGTACTTTATCATCGTACTGATAATCACCACCAATATAAGCTTCGTTATTGCCCATAGTGAAACTATACGTCATACCCAATGAAAGGCTGGTTTTATGAATGCCTGCTGGCTCTGTACCGCTCAGATCAACCACAGTCCCATTCGGGCCAGAAGCACCAGTGTAAGTATCATAGGTTGGATCAAGGAAAGTACCGGCAAACGCAATTTTCAAACCATCTGTTGGGTAATAAAGAAGATCAAATTCAACGCCTTTGGTTGATTGCTTCTCAGCGTTCGCAAGATTAAAACCAGTTCCATTAAAAACGTTCGATTGGAAATCTTCAATCTCTTGATCAAAGATAGCTAGATTGAATGAACCGCGTTCAAACTTGGCTTTCAAGCCTAATTCTAGAGCCGTTGCCTTTTCTGGGTTAGCAAAACGCGTACCTGGTAAAAGGTTATTTTGAGCAATGCCTAATGCGCGCAGACGAGTAAGATCGCTAGCAACCGGTCGAGCGTCACGGCTCAAGTTCACGGAAGTCGCTTTAAAACCCGTTGAAAGGCTAGCATAGACACTTAAATCATCATTAACGTCTAACGCCAAACGCAGTGCATACGTTAGCTCATCGTCATCTGATTTACCATCTTCAATTGGATTTGGATAATCTTGTAGCGGTGGAAGGAACTGCACAGCTTGAAAGCCCAACAAAGGATTGAAAGCAGGATTCGTTGCTAAAGCATTACCTTGAGCTACTGCAACTTGCGGTGGTACACCAGCGCCGATAAGGCTCTGAGTGATTAAGCCACCCCCAATAGCTACAAAATCCAAACCTGAGAACAAGTCACGATTAACCTGTTCTAAGGTCGCATCTTTTTCATCCTTGGTGTAGTTCAAGCCTAGCGTCGCCGTTAACCGATCACTTAGGTGCCAATCCACGGTACCAAACAATGAAACGGCTTGGTTATCAAGCGTAGCTTCTTCGGTAACAGCTCCGTTCGCTGGAAAAAAACTTTGGAAAACTGGAAGCCCAAAAGACTGCTCTAAACCAGCTAGCAAGTTTGGTGAGCCCGTTAAAGCTAATGTTAATGCATCTACAAATGGGCGGAAATCAGGCCCGTATTGAAGGTCATTTTCGTAAGCAATTTTTTCATCGAAGAAATAACCACCGACCATCCAATCAACCGAGTCGCCGTCATTAGACGTTAATCGAATTTCTTGAGTAAATGTATCGATTTCAGTCGTGATAGGATTACTGATGTAATTAGCCGACGTGAAGTCAGCATCAATAGTCGAAAAAGAATCAGTTGTTCTGAATGCCGTAATTGACGTTAGATCAAAGCCATCATATGACTTGTCAATCTGCATTGAGATACCCGCATTTTCAATTTCGTTCTTTGGGTCAGTGTCATAAAGCACTGTATCCGAAAACGGGTCATTTGGAATAAATCGAGCACCAGTCTGGGAATTCACAAAGACTTCAAGCGGAGATTGAAAAAAGTTTCCGACTGCACAACAGACTTCATCTATTTGATCATAGTCTGCGATGATACGAACTTCAGTTGTATCACTTGGAGTGATAACAAGCTGACCACGGATTGCCTGACGGTCACGATCGTTTAAGTCTGTACCAGTAACACCGTTCTTAATGTAACCATCACGAGTATTGGTGCTGGCATAGACGTCATAAGCGACATTTTCAGAAAGCGCGCCTTCCTTTTGTGCTTTCAATACCAAGTAACCTTCGTTACCGATAGTAGCCGATACACGACCCGCTGATTCACCAGTAGGCTTACGTGTTACAACACTAATAACACCCGCTGATGCATTTTTACCGAAAAGAGTACTTTGTGGACCACGCAAGACTTCCACGCGCTCTAGGTTTGGTAAATCTGAGATTGATGAGGCAGAACGAGATCGGTAAACACCGTCAATGAACACACCTACTGATGGCTCAATACCAGGATTGTTTGCACCATTACCAAAACCACGAATAATAAAGTTAGTATTCGTAGAGTTCTGCAATTGGTTAATTCTGAGTGATGGCACGACACTTTGAAGATCTTTTAAGTCCAAAATTTGGGCTTTTTCGATCGTATCAGCAGTAGTCACACTCACCGCAATAGGAATGTCCTGCAGCGTAGTTGAGCGTTTTGATGCGGTAACAACAATTTCTTCTAGTGCTCCACCTTGCGCTGCCGAAATACTCGGAAATGCAAGTGCAGATACTGTCAGCAAAGTTGCTCCTAATTGGTTAAAACCAATTTTTTGGAACTTAGACATTTAGTACTCCTCCCCTATTTAATAAAGGATTCTTTTGAGGTTGTAATTGTAAAATTATTAATCGTATTGTCTTACATGCAAAATAGATAAAACAGGTCAAATACGGCCTGATTTTAACGAATAAAGACAACGGTTGCGGCTGTTTTAACGAACAGCTCGAATTATTTTTCTTAATATAACAGGGTACTTATACCGCATTTCAGCTGTACTTTCCCCTTTCTCAGACAATTTCCGAGTATTTATCATATAAATAGTAGCCCCCGATTAGGCCGCTTACCTTTCTTTTACTATCTCAGCGACTCCAATGGCCTGCTCCCCAGCCCCCACTTAATACAAAACAGGCGCCTGTCAGGGCCTTCAAATACCCTGTCAGGCAGGATCTTCCAATTCCGTTTCCTTTCTTAGCGCGATCACATCCTTGATCACATACTTATCACCTTGTTTTAACAAAATCCCTTCCCTGACCCAATCTCGGAATATTTTATTGACCCGCTGACGCGACCCCATACTCATCCGCGCAAAATCCAATTGACTCATATGAATATCTAACTCCACACCATCAGCACTCACTTCACCGTGCTTTTTAGCAAGATTGAGTAACCGCCCTGCGAGCCGTGATTTAAGGGGGTAGAACAACATACCCGCCATGAGTTCATAAAGACGCTGGGTACGCCTCATATGTTCAAAAAACAAATTCTTGTACATCCCGGGGTAATTCTCACCGACTTGCTTTACGGTGTTCGCAGGAATTGTCAGTATTTCACAGCTATCTAACGCCCACGCTTCTGACACTCGGGTTTCACCGTCTATTAATGAAGTTTCTCCCAGCCAAGCGCCTTCATGCAGGTCCGTCAATACAAACTCTTGTCCAATGCTACTGGTAATTGATAAACGCACCCGACCAGACATGATGCAATAGACACTTTGACACGTTTCACCGATCAAATATAAAAATTGGTCTGCATTGAATGTTTTAACAAAGGCTTTTGCGCAAAGCTGTTCGAGAGCCTCAGGCGGTAAGTCCTGAAACCAATCTGATTGTGCTACTGTTTCAGCGATTTTCTCTCTACTGTACTTCATAAACCTGTCTTCGCTTTGAAATTGACAGACACAATAGCTAGAAGGGTTTTTCAATGCAAGATTCATCGTATTGAGCGAAGCAATATTCGCAATCCAACTAGGCTTCTCGATTACGAGGATTTACTGGCAGGCTTAGGCATCCACCTTACAATCGCCTCAATCAAACATCTATTCAAACAAATGCACAAACAATCTCAATAACGGTTGCGCGCGACCATCTCATTAGAATTTCAGACTGACGTGGCCAAGTTTTGGTCCTGCATCTTTTGCCAATAAAAAGAACCAACAAAGAAGGAAATCAATGTCATAACCCCCACCAGGTCTACGCTAAGTAAAGACATCGTTAAAGGATCCTCAACACCGATACTAGAAAAGTAGTCGCTCAATACACCAGTGATTACCGCCCCTAGACCCAAACCCACCAGGTTACAGACCAACAATAAGAACGCTGTTACCGAGCCTCTAAGGTTAGCCGGCGATAAATCTTGTACCGTTGAAAAAACCGGACCATAGAATGCAATGAAGCTCACAAAGCCTGCACACATACCTATATAGAAAATCATCGAACCCGGCTCTGAAAAGCGGTAGCCGACCATCAAAGGGGTAACCATTAACATGAATACGGCCAAGAAGCGTAAGCGCCCTCCACGAAACCGCTTGAGGTACCAGTCACTGAGCATGCCACCAATAAAAGCACCCAGCGTTCCAAATACAATAAATAGACCACCGTAAATTGTCGCAATCTCAGCTGATTCAAAGCCTCTTTCACGCACCAACCAAAGCTGTACAAACTGTGCCGCGCCAATAGGTAGATGCATAAATACAGCGCCAATCATCGCCCAGGCCAATGCTGGCGTAGCTCGAACCAGAGTCCACACTTTTTTGACCGAATCAACAACGCCTGTTGACGCAGGCTCCGCTTTAGCTTGAGTATCAAATTGGCCGCGAATGGGATCCTTCATGAAAAAGAGTAACGGGGTAAGCAACACTCCAAAAGCACCAATAATATAGAAGCAGTTGCGCCAGCCTATTTGCGGACCGAAAATTCCAGCGACGATAAAGCTCGCCCCAGCACCTAAAGGCAATCCTAAATAATACATTCCCGTTGCCATGCCACGACGATTCTGCGGATATAAGTCAGACAACATCGACATTGCCGAAGGTGATAAGCAGGACTCACCCACGCCGATGAATAATCGCGCGATGGCGATTTGCAAAAAACTTCTAGCTGCACCAGAGACCACGGTTAAAACACTCCAGACTAGGAGTCCCGCGGCGATTAAACGAGGACGATGCACTATGTCGGCAAGACGCCCCACAAACAACCCCATGATGGCGTAGAAAAAAACGAACAATAATCCGGTAAGATAACCAAACTGAGTATCAGAAAGGTTTAGCTCTGCCGTGATCTCAGGCCCAAAACTAGAGATTAAATTTCGATCCACCATGTTGATGATATTAATCACCACCAACAGAATCAGTATCCAATTAGCACCCTTGGCTGGACGTTCATCGATCATATTTGGCTCCCCATATTTGCTTTCAAGTGCGCGCATTAGCATCACTATTCACAAACATAATCACGCAAACATGGGAGCGGTTCTGTCTCTAGTGTGACAGACACCGCACGCAACGTACTAAGTGACAACTGATTTAGAGGGAATTACTCCTTTAAGGCGCATTTCGCAACCCCTCATGCCTATCCTAACTGGGTGATATACGCATTTTTTTGCAAATGATTTCTAACATTATTTCGTCAGCACCACCGCCAATTGACGTTAGGCGTGAATCTCGATAAGAACGAGCCACGGGGTTATCCCACATGTAGCCTTGGCCGCCAAAATACTGAATGCAAGAATCGTTAACTTCTCGTGCTAAACGTCCCGCCTTGAGCTTCGCCATGGATGCTTTAGTTGTGACATCTACACCAGCCAAATACTCCTCAGTCGCATTGTAAGTCAATGCTCGCAAAGCCTCGATTTCTGTCTGAAGCTCAGCTAATCTGAAATGAACAACCTGATTATCCAGAATAGATTTACCGAAAGCTTGACGTTCACGGGTATATTCAATGGTGTCTTTGATACTCATTTCCATGCCCTTAATACCCGCTGCCGCCGCAAAGAGCCTTTCCTCTTGAAACTGTTCCATTTGGTACATAAACCCAAAACCTTCCTCGCCTATTCTATTTGACTGAGGTACTCGCACATCATCGAAGAACACCTGCGCGGTATCTGATGATCGCATCCCAAGCTTATTCAGTCGTTTTGAAAATGAAACGCCAGGCGTATTAGTCGGAACGATTACCAGGGACTTATTCTTATGGACTGGCCCCTCACCGGTATTAACAAGGACACATAGAGCGTCAGCCTGGGTTGAATTTGTGATCCACATCTTGGTGCCATTAATGATGTAATCGTCTCCATCCTTGCGCGCTGAGGTCTTTATACTCGCCACATCGGAACCGGCACTTGGCTCACTTACTGCTATCGACATAACGGCATCGCCACTAATTGCTGGAGCTAAAAACTCAGCCCTCAAAGCATCACTTCCATGCTTTGCCAATGCAGGAGTCGACATATCTGTTTGCACACCAATTCCCATGGAGACTCCTCCACTGCGTATCATTCCTAGCTCTTCTGCAAACGCTATCTGATAGCTATAGTCTAAGCCAAGACCGCCATACGTCTCTGGCTTAGCAATACCCAATAGGCCTAGATCCCCAAGCTTCTTAAACACTTCATGAGCAGGAAATATCCCCTCTTCTTCCCATTGATCACAATACGGGTTTATTTCATTCGCGATGACCTTTGCTGTTGTCTCAGCTAAGGCGTGGTGTTCTTCAGTGAATAGCATCTTATATGTACCAGTATCTATGAATCGTTAGTGGTCAAGTCCTTCCGAGACACTAGAGCTATGTTTCAAGGTGTTCGGGACGAATTTTTTATTTTATCTAATCGACTAAAGAAATAACCAAAGCGCTCTTCTACCAATCACACTATTGAACGTGAATGTGGTAATGAGACCTATAAACATCACTGTTCTCACAGCCTATTAGACAGAAATAGCTTAACGCGAATCCATAAATCATCAATGACATAAAGATGCATTTTAATAGTCATATAGTATCGAGCCATTAATGCAAAAATCATGATCACTAAATCGAAGACTATAATGATCGACATAACCCAATAAACATGCATCATGAAACACGGCGTGGAGACATGACGATTTAAGAATCAGACATATCCAAGCTTTCAAACTACAGAGGCTAGAGCACCTGGAAGCAAGAATACGCACTCCTCAACCCTGAAAGTGCATTTAAGTCTACTTTTTCCTCACGCAAACGCGCCTTCACATAACAAAGACGGCTCAATCAAAACAAGAGATCATAATCAATACTTATTGTTTTGACTCTTTCAACTCGATATCCAGACGCCTAAAGATCGAATACAAGGACGACCTAGGGATTTCCATTGAACTTGCTGTACTACTTACATTTCCACGATGTTTATCATGCTTGTGTAAAACCAAGAGTTTTTCAATTTCGGCCAATCCATCACGATAATTAACCTCATCACTGGCGTATTTAGAGAAGATCTCCATAATCTGCGCCGATGTTTTACGCTCCAATGAATAAGGAATGTGTCGACGGATATCAATTATCCTGTGTTGACGCTCCGTTTTAAGCATGATAACTAAGAACAACGCTGTCGTTATCGGCAAAACCGCGGTCGCATTAATCCTGACACCAAATACCATTAACCCCATCAAAACAAAGCTCGCTATGACAACCGGTGCTAAAGCTAATAAAGTATAGGCACTACTAATTTCATCTCTGTGGCTTTCAGCATTTTTGTAACCATACACCAACAACGAAACCACTAAACAAAAAGAAAGGATTGCGAACAGCGGAAATAGGAGGTAAGCCGGCCCACGCACTGAAGTCATGATATAGCCCAAGGACTCACTACCAGCAACCAAGGCATTGGTAAACATTATTAATATTGCTAAAGCAGAGGTTAACGTGATAACGCATACATTAAAAATTCTGAGGTTGGCACCTCCCCATTTACGTGAAATGTTACTAATGTCAGCCGCATAAAGAACCATAACTCCAAGAGCCCCGATGGTCATTAGGTAATACCATCGCAAAACCTGAGTGAGTCGCTCACCATTGAAAAATTCAAGTATGCCTAATACTTCTGCGACATTATGACAGGCGAAAAATAATACCATAGTAAAAAATAACGGCGACTTGGAAACTCCTTTTGTAGATAGAGTTAATACTCCGAGCTTAATCATTAATGCGAATAAGGCCGGGATAATATAAATACTCATCAATTCACTCCTGTTTGTTTTAGGCTCTCTAATTGAGCCATTTATAGCACTGTTATAGTATTTGCTGTGTAACCAATCGTGAATCTTAATAACATCGTTAAACCAATCATTAGCATCCTCTAGCTAAAAAGTATAACCAAACTGTCCAATAGCGATCCCGGAACCACCGAAACAACCTCCAATTCGATCACCGGTAGTAACAGCATTCTCTTCACATAATTTTTTAAAATTAACTGGAAATGTCGCCGAAGTGATATTTCCCAACTTATCAAACGTTTTTATCATACTGCTCGGCCTTACACCCTGCAGCCCAGAAAGCTTCTCGAAGGGTTTCTTTCCAATCTGATGCGTCAACATCCAGTCAAACTTATCCCAGCCGAGCTTTCCAAGAGTTTCATCGATCAATCTATGGTTATAGCGAATAAACGCACCGGCCATCTTGCCCATCACCATTTGACCTTCAAATCCCCCATCTTCAGACTGTTTATACATACATTTGTCAACATATGAACTGTGACAATTAATATTAAATAATTCAAAACCAGAAGAATCGTAAACATCAGTTGCAGATATTATAGCAGCTCCGCCAGCATCTCCAACCGATAATGCACCAATGATATTTCGGGCTGTTTTAATATCAACACCCGATTTTAGTGACGATACAGCAGCACGCAGCACCTTTGAAGGAACCTCTCCCGTAACTATTAATGCATACTTTACGACACCGCATTTTATAAAATTAGAAGCAATCTGCATGGCATCAATAAACCCAAAACATGCGTTTGCCACATCAAATGCGTGGTCTGCATTTAACCCCAGTGCATTCTGGATTGTATGCGCAGTTGCGGGCTCTGGTTGGTCCCTTTCAATCCCACAAAATATAATTAAATCAATGTCTTGGGGATCAAGCCCTTCACATAATTCGATAGCTTCTCGAGCTGCTGGAATCGCTAAATCTGAAGGTTTAGCATCTGCCGGAGCCACCCTTCGCTCCTCTATACCCATAACATCACTTAACCAATTATTAGGTATGTCATAGCGATTCTCTGAATCGATCTCTGTCATAAGATCGACCGATCTTACTATTTCTCTTGGCAAGAATGTACCTACAGAATTTATTTTGACTTTTGGGATTACTTGATGGTTCATTGTTGTCTCCGGACACGCTTGCCGATAACTCGACACTAGGGGGTGTCCCATATTAGCAACATTATTGAAGATTACGAAAAATAAACAGTTGAAATGTTAGTAGCTATATCGGTATAAGAACTCATGGGATTGGACACTGCTAGCAAAAAAAAGGCCCCTATGCGTGGATGTCGCATAAGGGCCTTTCGCATCTTAGGTCTGTCCTCAGTCCTAAAACACAGCGAGGCGACTCCCCCCGGGATCACCTCATGACATAATCCACATCA
>CAJQNY010000106.1 GCA_905479805.1 uncultured Arenicella sp. | reverse complement strand
CGCCTTTCGTGATTTAACCGAAGAAGATGCGAATGAAATTGAAGCTGCCAAATGGGGGCTGTCGTATATCTCTTTGGACGGCAATATTGGCTGTTTGGTCAATGGCGCAGGACTCGCTATGGCGACCATGGACATCATTCAGCTATATGGCGGTGAACCCGCGAATTTTCTTGATGTGGGTGGTGGTGCGAATAAAGAGCAGGTAACCGAAGCATTTAAAATTATGTTGGCCAACCCAAAAGTGGAAGGCATATTGGTAAATATCTTCGGAGGGATCATGCAATGCGATGTGATCGCTGAAGGCATTGTCGCTGCTGCACAAGAAGTCGGCTTGAGTGTCCCATTGGTCGTTCGCCTCGAAGGCACCAATGTTAAGAAGGGCCGTGCTATTTTGGACGAGTCTGACGTCAAACTACAAACGGCTACCACTATGGCCGACGCTGCAGAGAAAATCGCTGCTGCGGTTAAAGCTTAAAGGGTTCTTATTATGTCGATTCTAATTAATAAAAATACTCGTATTGTGACTCAAGGAATTACGGGTAATACCGGTGAATTTCACACTACTCAATGTTTGGATTACGCGTTTGGTCGTGATTGTTTTGTTGCCGGCGTAACGCCGGGTAAGGCAGGTCAAAGTGTCCAAGGCGTTCCAGTGTTAGATACTGTCGCGGAAGCGAAAGAGCAACACGGTGTTAACGCATCGGTTATCTATGTGCCGCCACGTTTTGCTGCTGCTGCAATTGACGAAGCGATCGATGCTGAATTAGATTTAGTGATTTGTATTACCGAAGGCATCCCCGTTGCAGACATGATCAAAACCCGTGATCGCATGCGTAAGATGAATAGCAAAACCATCTTAGTTGGGCCAAATTGCCCTGGGGTGATCACTCCTGAGGAAGTGAAGATTGGGATCATGCCAGGTTATATTCATAAGAAGGGTAACATTGGGGTTGTTTCACGTTCAGGGACATTAACCTATGAAGCAGTGCACCAATTGACTCAGCTAGGAATGGGGCAGTCTACTTGCGTCGGTATTGGTGGTGACCCGGTCAATGGAATGAAGCACATCGATGTTCTGAAAATGTTTAATGAAGACCCTGAAACAGAAGGTGTTGTCATGTGCGGTGAGATCGGCGGAACCGACGAAGAAGAGTGTGCTGCGTGGATCAAAGATAATATGACTAAACCTGTCGCTGGTTTCATTGCTGGAATAACAGCCCCTCCAGGCAAGCGGATGGGCCACGCAGGTGCCATTATTTCTGGTGGTCAAGGTACGGCTCAATCAAAAATTGATGCGCTTGAAGAAGCCGGGGTGCATGTTGCATTGAACCCAAGCGAAATGGGGTCTACGTTGAAGGCGGCGATGTCTTAAGTAGCTGAAGTAAAGCTGGAAATCAAAAACGGCCGAGTTTGGCTCGGCCGTTTTTTTTGTTATCAAGGAAATGCTTGTTTAGGCAGCCTGGCCTTGGTCCCGACCTTCGCCCGATCTATAATATTCAACCAAGTCGCTATGTCCGCCAATATGTTGGTCACCAAAAAATATTTGCGGTACGGTGCGGCGGCCGCTTCGTTTGATCATCTCTGAAAGTTTGTCAGGTCGTTCTAAAACGTCGATTTCCAAGAACTTAAGCCCCTTATTCCCGAGAATCTGCTTAGCGGCTTTACAATATGGGCAGTAGTCTTTCGAATAAATTGTAATATTTGTCATGATTGACTCCTAAGTTATAGCTGTATAATTAATATGAATAGGAATATAATCCATTCGCTCCGTACTTAAAATGCCGGTATATCCATAAAATATGTCAGATAGTCCAATTTACCTTGATGGTGAGTGCGATGCGCTGAGTGCCGTGCTCGAAGGTCTGCAATTAAGTGCAGAGGTCTATGTCAGTGGAGACTTTTGTGGAACCTGGGCCGTTGATACATCTGGCTCTAGGCGAGTACCATTTCACTTGATTGGTGGGGGCAGTGCCTGGTTGCATCTCCAAGGTGAGGGAGAGCGACATTTGGGGGCCGGTGATCTAGTGATATTTCCCAACGATCACAAGCATACGATCTCGAGTTCATCAGAGACGCCTCTTCCAGAATTGATAAACATAGAACCCAGTGGCGTTCGAAGTGGTGAAAAGGGACCTGTCACCAACATGATCTGTGGCTTTTTTGAATTTAAGAATAAAACAGCTTGGTCGCTATTGGAGTCATTGGAGCCAGTGATTGTTCTCGAATTGAGTGATCTAAGTACCTTACCGCAGCTTCGAGGGTTAATTGATCTCTTATTGTCTGAGCTGTCTAGCCGCCCACCGGGCTACTACAGTTCTATAAATCAGATTGCCCACCTGATTTTCATCCAGGCGATTCGACAGCAAATAAGTTCTGGGCGTGTCGAAACAGGCTTATTGTCTGCGCTTTTTGATCCAAAATTGAGCCTAGCGCTGTCCCGTATTCATAATAAGCCCGAAGCCCCTTGGACTTTGGTAAGCCTGGCTAAGGAAGCCAACATGGGGCGCTCTTCTTTTGCAAAACGGTTTCATGAATTGATCGGTATGCCGGCAATGCAGTACTTGGGTCATTGGCGTATGCAGAACGCGACAGAACTACTCAAGCATACATCGCTGTCGGTTTGGCAAATCGCTGAGAAAAGTGGTTATGAGTCTGAACCAGCATTTCGTAAGGCTTTTAAAAAAACCACTGGGCAAACTCCCGGGAAAGTGCGTAGGGGCGTTGTTTAGCGCATGGATTTCTGTGGTTTCAGTTAAAATCACGCATAACGTTATGTCTTCGTGATTTTGTACATTCAATTACAGTGTAATTTTGTTACAATACACTGCATCTAGAATACTTTATTAATAGCCTTTGTCGGGCAATTCGAGAAAAAACCAGCTTAAAATGAAAAATAATTACAATATCGCCAATCTTAATAGAACAAAAATAGTGGCGACTGTGGGGCCAGCATCGCAAAGTGTGGAAGTATTAGAGTCGCTCATTTCAAATGGTTGCAGCGTGTTTCGGATAAATTTCTCGCATGGAAGCCATAGTTCGCATGAGCAATCGGTTGCGAATATAAGACAGGCCGCCAAAACATTGGGGCAGTCAGTCGCAATTTTGGGTGATTTACAAGGCCCTAAAATCCGCGTTGGTGCGATTGAAGGTGGGTATATTGATCTTGAAGATGGTCAGATATTGGTTCTTGATTCCGCTATAGACGATGAGCAAGGCAACGTAGATGGTGTGAGCTATCGCTGTGCAACACTGGCGGCGAGTTCCACTCCCGGGCGTGTTCTGATGTTGGATGACGGAAGAGTGCAATTGGAAGTGGTTAGTGTTTCTGGCACGGCCATTACAACTAAAGTGATAGCGGGAAACAAGCTCTCTTCGCGCAAAGGCCTCAACTTAAAGGGAGGTGGCTTAGCAGAAGCTGCGCTGACTAAGAAAGATAAAGAGGATATTGTCTTCGCCAACTCTCAAAACGTAGATTATTTATGCGTTTCGTTTCCGGCTCATTCTGGCGACATGATTGAAGCCCGGCGCCTACTGGACGAAGTAGGTTCGAAAGCGCAATTGATCGCGAAAATAGAACGTGCTGAGGTGGTGGAAAGCCAAGAGTTAATCGACGACATGATCAACCATTCCGACGGTGTAATGGTTGCCCGCGGTGATTTAGCTGTAGAGGTTGGCTTTGAAAGCGTTACCTCGATACAAAAAATAATAGTGCAACGGGCGCGAGTATTGAATAAGCCCGTGATCGTAGCAACGCAGATGATGGAAAGTATGATCGATAGCCCGGTACCTACTCGTGCTGAGGTGTCGGATGTCGCCAATGCGGTGTTTGATTACGCAGACGCAGTGATGCTTTCAGCTGAAACCGCGGTAGGGGATTATCCAATTGAAGTCGTCAAAACGGTTTATGACGTGATCATTGCGACTGAAAAACAGGAGGTCACGCAAATCAGTAAGCACCGCGTGGAGTGCGATTTCGAGTATGTGGATGAGTCGATTGCCATGGCTTCAATGTATTTGGCTAATCATTTTAAATCTATAAAGGCGATTATTTGTTTGACTGAATCGGGTGGTACTGCTTTGTGGATGTCTCGAATTAAGACTGCTTTACCCTTGGTTGCCATGAGTTTCAAAGATACAACATTGAATAGAGTTGCTTTGTATAAGGGTGTTTTATCGGTCTATCTTCCGCACGAAGACGAGCGAAATAGTATGCTCAATGATGCGGTGCAAAGAGTACGTGATGTGGTTGAGATCGAGTCTGGGGACCACGTGGCGATTACCTATGGTGATGTTGTCGGAGTCGACGGTAATACCAATACGCTTAAAATTATCAAAGTTGCGTAGAGGTTTAACGTTAGTCGCACTCAATAGCGGTTATATTTAGCGCGAAATTCTAGTCTCAATTAGCTTCCACATCTTGATATACAAGATGATATGCGTATAATTCCGCGATGGAAAATATCAAATTCGCACTCACCTTCGATGACGTTCTCTTAACTCCGGCAAAATCGGCAGTTTTACCTCGCGACGTCGATCTTTCTACTCAACTTACAAAAGAAATTCGCCTCGGTATTCCGCTGCTGTCCGCTGCTATGGATACGGTTACCGAAGCACGGATGGCCATTTGCCTAGCCCAGGAAGGCGGGTTGAGCGTTATTCATAAAAACATGACGCCTGAACTGCAGGCGAAGAATGTCCACGATGTTAAAAAGTTTGAGAGCGGGGTCATAGTCGACCCGATTACCGTTTCGCCAAATACCAGTATTGGGGATGTGATTGAGCTAACGCGACGTCACCGAATATCCGGCGTACCTGTCGTTGAGGGTGATGATTTACTGGGTATTGTTACTTCTAGAGATTTACGTTTTGAGTCTCGATTGGACGAGCCGATCTCTAAGGCGATGACTAAAAAAGATCGATTGGTGACCGTTAAAGAAGGTACCGGAAAACAAGTGATCCAGGATCTCTTGCACGAACACAGAATAGAAAAAGTTCTTGTTGTTGATGACAACTTTAAGTTACGTGGTTTGGTGACTGTTAAGGATATTCAAAAATCAACGGATCACCCTAATGCCTGTAAGGACAGTAACGGACGATTGCGAACAGGCGCGGCCGTTGGTGTGGGTGCAGATACTGAAACTCGCGTCGAATTGTTGGCCGCAGCTGGTGTTGACTTAATTGTTGTCGATACCGCTCATGGCCATTCTGTCGGCGTGATTGAGGCGGTCAGAAATATTAAGCATGCCTTTCCTGACTTACAGGTGGTGGGTGGCAATATAGCAACTGCTGAAGCTGCGTTGGATTTAGTGAAAGCGGGTGCCGATGCGGTAAAAGTAGGGATTGGTCCAGGTTCCATTTGCACAACTCGAATGGTTGCCGGTGTGGGTATGCCGCAAATTTCAGCGGTGTACGACGTTGCTCAGGCGTTGAAAAAACAAGGCGTACCACTCATTGCTGATGGTGGATTGCGCTATTCCGGAGATATCGCTAAAGCAATCGCTGCGGGAGGTAATTGTGTGATGGTGGGTGGTCTACTCGCTGGTACGGATGAAGCTCCTGGTGAAATAGAATTATTTCAAGGACGCTCCTACAAGTCATATCGTGGCATGGGATCTATTGGTGCCATGGAGTTAGGATCGAAAGATCGTTATTTTCAGGCTGATGAGTCGGAATCTGAAAAGCTTGTGCCCGAAGGAATTGAAGGACGAGTGCCTTATAAGGGGCCTGCTATACATATTATTCATCAATTAATGGGCGGATTACGTTCAAGTATGGGGTATACCGGTAATGCGAATATGCCTGATATGAGAGAAAAGTGTCAGTTTGTACAAATCAGCAGTGCGGGTGTGGCTGAATCGCATGTCCATGATGTAACCATTACCAAAGAAGCGCCGAATTACCGAAGCTAGGCTTTGCTAATACGGTATTAATAATTTAAACAGCCTACAGTTTTTGAAATTTGATGACTGATATTCATAGTGACAAAATCCTAATTATCGATTTCGGATCGCAATACACACAATTAATCGCGCGGCGAATTCGTGAGCTCGGCGTCTATTGCGAAATTTGGGCCTACGATAACGATATTGCTACGGTTCTAGAGTTTGCTCCGAAGGGCATCATTCTTTCTGGAGGACCATCTTCAGTAACAGAGCAACATACCCCCAGAGCTCCTGATGGCATATTTGAAATGGGCATTCCGGTACTGGGCATCTGTTATGGGTTGCAGTGTATGGCTGAGATGTTGGGTGGTGAAGTATCCACGTCGGATAAGCGAGAATTTGGGCATGCAACTGTTGAGCTTTGTGAAGACAACGCGTTGCTTAGTGAGGCTACCCAGAATGTCTGGATGAGTCATGGCGATAAAGTGACCAAAGTCCCAGAGGGGTTTAAGATTATTGCACAATCAGCTAATGCGCCATTGTGTGCAATTGCTGATGAAAGCCGTCAGTTCTATGGAGTTCAATTTCACCCTGAAGTTACTCACAGTGAGCACGGTGAAGCAATTCTAGGTCGGTTCGCTCATGACATTTGCGGCTGTGGAAGTTCTTGGTCAGCCAGCAATATTATTCAAGAAGGTATCGCCAAGGCTAAGGCGCTGGTGGGTGATGATCACGTTATTTTAGGTTTATCGGGTGGGGTAGATTCATCCGTTGTTGCGGCCTTATTGCATCGAGCAATCGGTGACCAACTGACCTGCATTTTTGTCGATAACGGGTTGTTACGCAAAGATGAGGGCGACCAGGTCATGGAGACTTTTGCCCAGAATATGGGGGTGCGGGTGATACGCATCGATGCAGAAGAACGATTTTTGGGGGAGTTGGCGGGTGAGAACGAACCGGAAGCTAAGCGTAAAATCATTGGCCGTGTCTTTGTTGAGATTTTTGAAGAAGAGTCCAAAAAAATTGATAATGCCAAGTGGCTAGCGCAAGGCACGATCTATCCTGATGTCATTGAATCAGCGGCTTCAAAAACAGGTAAAGCACAAGTTATTAAATCGCATCATAATGTTGGTGGGTTGCCTGACGATATGGAATTAGAGCTCTTGGAGCCATTGCGTGAGTTGTTTAAAGACGAGGTGCGCAAAATTGGTATTGAGCTAGGTTTGCCAGCAAAGATGATCAATCGGCACCCGTTTCCTGGCCCTGGTTTGGGTGTGCGAATATTGGGTGAAGTTAAAAAGGAATACGCTGACGTACTGCGAGAGGCCGATGCGATCTTCATGCAGGAGCTGTATGAAACAGGGTGGTACGATAAAACCAGTCAGGCATTTGCGGTTTTTCTACCTGTTAAATCAGTAGGTGTCGTGGGCGACAATCGAGCATACGATTACGTTGTTGCATTACGGGCAGTGGTGACAATCGACTTTATGACCGCGACATGGGCTCATATTCCTTATGATATTTTAGCCAATATATCGAATCGTATTATCAACGAAGTGCGGGGAATCAGTCGAGTGACCTACGATATATCCGGAAAGCCTCCCGCTACTATTGAATGGGAATAGCTCCAGAGTAGCAGTTTATATTCCAAGCGAACGTTTGATGAGGGATGAGTTTTTTGTATGAGAATGAAGATTCCTAGTCTTAAATTTATGTCACTCAGTGTTGTTCTGTATATCGAGTGGTATCATCTGATTTGAAATATAAATCAATGCGCTACCGAAATAGTTATGCCAGATGCAACGAAATAATTACCATCCAGCCAAAGCAAGAGGGTTCACCCTTATTGAAATAATGGTTACGTTAGCCATTATAGGAGTATTGGTTGCGGCAATTGGTACATCAATGTCTCGTGATGGCGATCGTCTTGCGAGATTGGAAGCCAAACGATTCCACATTATTGTCAATGAGGTTCGAGATGAGGCTATCCTCAGCGGACGAGCATTTTTTCTTAGCATAGGAGATGATGGCACTAGTTTCAGTTTTTCCGCGGCAGGAGGCTCAGGCAATAGTTCTTTTGATGATGGTTTATTGAAAGCTCGAAAGCTAGACAGGGCGATAAAAGTAAAATGGGAAGTCTTCGAGCTATTGGATGATGATGATCCAAAAAACAAGAAGGTCCTGATCTCTCCTTTGGGCGAGATCACTCCTTTCGAAGCATCGTTTATTGGCGATGATCAACGATTTTTGGTCTTATTGAATGAGCAAGGTGAATTGGCACAGGATGTCGAGAGAAATGGTGCATTTTGACTATTTTACTGAACCGTAAAGTGACACTGTGCAAACGTGGAGTGAGTGCTGGCGGATTTACACTTATCGAAATAGTGATTGCATTGGCCATTGTGGCTATCGCCGTTCTGGCAATAGCCGATGCAACAAACAAGCATACTGGTGCTGCTACAGGTTTAGAGCAGCGTGTACTTGCCTCGTGGGTAGCGAGCTCTAAGTTAGCAGAACTCCGGCATGAGGCAAAACTGAGTAAAGTGAAAACTGGCCGAAAATCAGATGTAGTAAAAATGGGCGGCCACCGCTGGAGAACGAAAGTTGAGATAGATAAAACCGATGTAGAGCGAGTGTTTTTGGTTACGGTTTCCGTCAAAGATGATAAACAGAGCAGAGGCCCAGTATTTGCAACCTTGACCTCCGCAATTAGTGACAGTTTTTAGTATGAGGTTTCATAAGCTTAAAACTGATAAAGGATTTACGCTCTTAGAAGTGATGATTGCGGTTGCTATCTTTGGGGTAATAAGCTCTATTATTTTTCCTGCTCTGATACAGTTTTTAGACATGCGTGACCGCGTAGATCAAAAACATAGACAGGTAAGCCAGCTGCAAAAAACGTTTCTATTTTTTGCGAACGATTTACGGTTTGCGGCAAACCGCTTGTCTAAGGATGAATATGGTGAGATTGGTAAGACGACACTCGTACTGAACGATGATAGTTTGCTCGACTTTACTGGCATCTATCCAGACTTCAATTTAGAAGGACAAAGCGTTCCTCGGAGGGTTCAGTGGAAACTTGAGGACGGAACGTTGAAGCGGCTTCAATACCCTGTTATGGATCCAGAAGCAGATACTCGAGTTATGGTTCAGTCATTACTGGCTGACGTACAAGACATCGAAATTGAAGTAAGCCACATTGTCGATGGTAGAGATGAAACAGATGACAAGTGGGATGAACAAGCCAAGTTACCCGATTTCATAGATATTAAGATTGAGCTAGAAAGTGGAGTCGAGTACCGCCGTGCATTTTCTATGCAAGGGGGTGATGCGAAGGCAGCGATCGCTGCAGTTATTGGTGGCGGTAGTGGCCCGGTAGGTTCAGGTGGCTCAGGCCCCGGCACAGGTAGCAGCCCTCCAACCCGGCCGACAGAATAAATACCCATTGTATGGATAAACTCACACAACAATCCGGCTTAGCGATTATTACGGTGCTTTTGATCGTCTCGCTGATGGTTACCTTGCTGGGGTTCATGATTGAACAGCAGCACTTATTGGTGCGACGGATTGCTAATCAGAACGTTTCCGAGCAAGGCCATCAATATGGCTTGGGTGTAGAGGCTTGGGCAGAACGGGTGTTGTTTGATGATGCTGACAGGGTTATCGATTATCGCGGTGAAGATTGGGGTGCGTTTGGTGAGCCACCTGTTTCGGAGGAGGAGGGCGATAGCTTTTCTCTGGAGTTGAGTTCGCAACAAGATGAAGAACCACTTCCGGTAATAGATTTTGGTATCGATGGGCTTGAGTATCGAATTGAAGACCTACAAGGTCGATTCAACCTTAATAATTTGTCCAACCCGGACCCTACAGTCACAAGGCTGCAGAAGAATATCTTCATCAACCTTCTTGAACAATTAGAAGTGGGTGACTTTGATACCCGAGAGCAATTATTTGGAGCATTGTTAGACTGGCTCGATGAAAATGATCTGGCGAATGCTAACGGTTTTGAAAGCGATAGCTACCGGGTTAAAAGCACTCCCTACAATGCTGCTGACCAAAAATTAACGACCCTAGGTGAGCTTAAGTTTGTAGAAGGGTTCACTGAAGATATTATTAATACCATCTCGCCCTACGTAGCCGTTTTACCTGTGGATAGTGCGCGAATTAATATTAATACAACCAGCCCTGAAGTTATGGCGTCCTTGAGTAAAGCCCCTGTTGTGGATACCTCCTCCGTGGTTGCTTTTCTGGCGCAGAGAGAAGATCAAGCCTTTCTTGGATTTCAACCAGGCCAGATAAATCTGGCAGAAACTGCTATTCTTGGCACATCGCCAACAGGTGGAGGTTTCACCCAAAATATGTTGCAAACCAATAGCCAATTTTTCCTGATTCGCACTCGAGTTGCGTTAGGCGATTATCGTTATTGTACTGAAACGACGGTATTGCGGGAGAACGCGACACCTGATTCATCCGCGACACCGAGGGTGAGTGTTTTATCACGTCAACACAACACTAATTGTAATGAAATTATACGTTAAGCTTGAAGCGCCCTTTGAATGGGTCCGCGCCATTGGCCAAAATGTTGAAGCCTTTGGTGAGGTAGGTGCGCTATCTGAATACCCTCTGGATGATGCTGACGAGTTAATCGGTGTTGTGCCGGGTGAGTGGGTTACCGCGCATGTCGTCTCGATTCCAGCGCGGAGTAAGAAACAGTTTCAGGCGGCAGTTCCTTTCGCGCTAGAAGAATTGGTCTCGGAAGAAATCGAGAATTTACACTTTATTTGTCCGCAGTGGAGGGCAGGGGAAGATGCAGTCGTCTTTGTTATTGCCAAGAGTAAAATGTTGGAATGGCAGTCCCTAGCAAACGATAATAAGTTACCACTTGATAAACTAACCGCTGAACATTCTTTATTGCCTTTTCATGAAGGCTCAGATTGCTCCCTAGCGCTCTGCGTAAACGCTAATGGTTTAGACAATCAGTTTAATGCCAGTCATCGAAATGGCGTTGGAGTCAGCATTGATTCCGAGTTTATTGACGTGTGGTTGATGGGTTTACCTCTGGATCATGTTATTGCGGTAAACGATGAGGAGGCAACTAAAGAGTTAATTGCCAGTAATCCTGATAGAGATTTTCGACATTGGCCATTTGGCCATAAGTTGGCGCACTGGTTAGAGCATGAACCTGTTAAAAGCCATGATCTTTATGCCGATGAATATAGGCCGTCAGTCCGTAAGTTTAATTTTGGGTCTTTTATGATGCCCTTGGTCATTTTGGCCACAGCTATCATCAGTGTGATGGCTTACGATACATACCGGTATTTGGCTTTGCACGCTGAAATAAAATCTCTCAATGAGAAACAAGAGATTATTGTTAAAGAAATCTTCCCTGAAGTTGGTTCGTTCAATCGTGATGGAGCGCGTGCAGCTATGCAAAAGGCGATGTCTGAGTTTGACGGTGGTGGTCCACGAGAAATAAGCGCGCAATTGATTTTAGCTAAGTCGTCTAAAGTATTAAAGTCTCAGAGAGTAACGCTTTCTGGGGTAAGCTATCGAGATTCAGAATTGATTATTACGTGTTTGCTCAATGATTTTTCACAAGTCGACAAGATAACTCAACAGTTAAATAGTCAGGCAGGAATGTCTGCTATTTTGGATTCATCTGCATCTGATGATGGCCGAGTATTTGCGACCTACAAGCTCAAAGCGGGTTGAATAAGATGTTTTCAACAATGCGAACCAAACTAATTTACTATTGGAAGGGCTTGATTCCGAGAGAAAGAGCTATCATTTCATTCACTGTGCTAGCACTAAGCTTATTGCTATTTTATATGTTTTTGTGGAAGCCTTGGCACCATGCTATCAACAACATGAATAAGTCAGTGTCGCTCAAGCGAACGAACTTGGTTTGGATGCAGCAACAAGCTGAGTTAATTAAAAGCGGTGCGGTAGCACCCCAGACACAACTAAAAGGCGAGAGCCAATCTCTGCTAGCTGTTGTTGAGCAAACTGCCAAAATAGCGGGTGTTAGTAGTTCAATACAGCAAATGGTGCCGCGTGAGAGTAACCAGGTGAGTGTAGCCTTGGAAGCGGTAAGCTTTAATAAATGGATTAAGTGGGTTGGTAGTTTAGATCAAGCCTATGGAGTTAAGATCAGGCAAATGTCCGCAGAGAGAGAGGACGACGAAGCTGATGTTGCTGAGGTACGCGTTACGTTTGAGCGGTAATCACCTTTTTTGTCGCCTGCTAGGCGCGACAGGTAATCTTGATTCAAGGTTCTATATGCGGAACTAATTGAATAAATAGAGATTCGGTACGCATAAAAAAACCCGCGAGAGCGGGTCTTTTATGGTTTTTGATATAAAGAATTCAACGAGATTTTTCGACCATATAATCTACAGCCGCTTTGACTGAATCGTCACTTAAGCTTGTATTGCCGCCTTTCGCTGGCATCAGACCAGCACTGCCCTGATAGCCATTAATAGCGTGATCGTATAAAGTCTCTGAGCCTTGGCTAATCCGCGTTGACCATGCCGCTACATCTCCTGTAGCAGGCGCCCCGGCAATTCCAGAACCGTGACAGGCAACGCAACTCACGTAAGCTTCTTCACCACTTAATGTCACAGGAGCAGCCTTAGGTGCTGCTTGTGCTGTACCGTTAGCTAATTCGCCCACGGGTGCGATCCGTGCAGCAATTGAGCCGCTGTTTTCAATATCCGCACGTTCGTCTAAGCGAGAGTTTACGTCACTAGCTGCCATTGAGGCGAGCACCATTATGATTGCGGTCAATACTGTCATTACAACAATCATGATAATAAATAGACGGTTAAACGTAGAGTCGTTCATTTGTTCTTCACTCATTGGTACACCTATTCTCAGCAGTTTTTGATAATTTTTAACGGGTTGCTCTATAACGCGTCGACGCGTGAATCGGCGGCGATTATAGCCTATCTATAAGCTGGTAAAAACAATTTTTAGACGCTTATAACTGTAAATCGTACCGAAGATTATTTAGCCTTTGAAAATAGAGCCTAATACCCCTCGAATCACTCGTCTTCCTAAAGAAGAGCCAATCGCCCTAGCGGCGCTTTTCATGAAGGCTTCAGTTGGGCTCTGGCGTGTGGAACGGCGCGAGGATGATTTGCTGGCTGCCTTGGCTTTCTTTTCAGCTTCTGCGCGCACAGCTTCTTCCTTTTCGATTTGCGCCTCTTGAGCGGCGGATT
The DNA here is from genome assembly GCA_905479805.1 of uncultured Arenicella sp. Classification (GTDB taxonomy): domain Bacteria; phylum Pseudomonadota; class Gammaproteobacteria; order Arenicellales; family Arenicellaceae; genus Arenicella. Next base: position 16,646 of record CAJQNY010000106.1, on the reverse strand, counting down.
GCTTGGATCGTTCGATCAGCATTTCATACGCTGATTCACGGTCTAGCGTTTTGTCATACCGACCTTTAAATGGCGATCGGGCGATCTGTTCTTTCCTCTCAGTAGCATTCATTGGCCCAATTCGGCTTTCTGGAGGTCGGATTAATATCCTTTCAACCTGGGTTGGGATACCGTCAGCATCTAATGTAGAGACCAGAGCTTCGCCTACCCCTAATTCAGTAATCACTGTACTGGTATCTAAATCAGGGTTTGCTCGAAAAGTTTCAGCGACGACCCGGACTGATTTTTGGTCTTTTGGTGTAAATGCTCTTAAGGCGTGTTGAATTTTTAGCCCAAGCTGGCCTAATATTTCTTCGGGTATATCCAAAGGGCTCTGTGAAATAAAATAGATTCCAACCCCTTTTGATCGAATGAGGCGAACCACTTGTTCGATCTTGCTGACCAACACCTTGGGGGCATCGTTGAACAGGAGATGCGCCTCATCAAAGAACATTACGAACTTAGGTTTGTCAGCGTCGCCGACTTCTGGCAAGGTCTCAAAAAGTTCAGACAGTAGCCAGAGTAAAAATGTGGAGTAAAGCTTAGGAGATTTTTGGATAAGAGTGCTGGCATCTAAGATGTTAATGACACCCCGACCGGAAAAGTCGTGGCTCATTAGATCTTCAAGAGCAATCGCCGGTTCGCCTAGCAGAAATTCGGCGCCCTGTTCTTCAAGAACCAAGAGACCGCGTTGAATCGCTCCGATACTTGCCGTTGAAATATTGCCGTATTCGGATTTTAATTCAGCCCGATTATCACCCATCCACATAAGCATAGAACGCAGGTCTTTAAGATCAAGAATCAGCATCCCTTCATCGTCAGCGATCTTAAAGCACGAATAGAGTATCCCTGTCTGTGTATCGTTGAGTTCTAGTAGGTTTGATAATAGCAGCGGACCAATCTCGCTGACGGTAGTTCTTATCGGATGACCTTTTTTTCTAAATAGATCCCAGAAGACAACCGGGCTTGGTAGCATCTGATACCCTTCAATACCAATTGTCTCTATTCGTTCATCAATCTTTGGATGTGGTTTTGCGGGCTTGCCTACGCCCGAAACATCGCCCTTAACATCTGCCAAGAATACTGGCACTCCGATCTTAGAAAAGTTTTCGGCAAGTATCTGCAGGGTGACGGTCTTACCAGTGCCGGTAGCACCCGCGACCATTCCATGCCGATTGGCCATGCTGGCATCCATGAGTACGGTTTGTTTGCCGTTTCCGCCGATGAGTAATTTATTATTGGTACTGGACATAATTTGATGTATTTGTAGACAGGTTATTGGTGTTGAGAAACCGGATTCCTCAACACCATAGATTGTTGGTTTTATTATCCCTTATCTAGGGCGAGCTTAGAATAATTTCTTAGCTAGATTTAGAACATCGTCGGCGATGTCACCGTCACCATCGAAGTCCAGAAGTGACTCCAAGCCAGAGGATTGTGATTGTTGTTTTCGTCCGCCACCGAGTAGTCCGCTCAAGAGTCCGGCAAGACCACCCGATCGTTTTGGTTGTGCTGCGCCAGCAAGTGATCCTAATAAACCGCCGAGGCCACCGTTTGATGATTGCCCGCGTTTGTTTAGAGAGGACATGACCAAGCCAGCGACTAAGGGAAGCATTTTCTTCAAAATGCCGAGGTCTATTCCGGTTGACTTAGCGGTCTGCCCTGCGACAGTTCGGCTAACGTCTTTGGAGCCAAAGATGTCAGCGAGAATCTCATTGCCATCATTTGTCGCTTGAGGCTGCCCCAGTATGCTTGGATTCTCCATCGCGCCGCGCAAGTCTCGGTTCGCTTCAACTTTCCCGAGCAAACTCTCCAAGCTTGATTGTGACGATGCCGCTTTTTTTACCCCGCCAGCAATGGCTGGAATTAAATTCGACAACGCTTTTGCAGCATCCTGTGGATCTAATCCAAACTGACTGGCAAGTTGTCCAACTACATTGCCGCCCTGTGCTTTTAGTATTTCTTGTAATAGGTTCATATTGGCCCCTGATGATGGTTAATGTTGCTAAAGATAGATGCTAAGATGAGAATTGTGCATGATTCGCAGTTTAGCATAGCAAATAGAGTAGCTTCATAACGGTAAGTCGTGTAATTTAAATCACATTAATTAACAATGTTCTCCCCAATTGTTAATTTCCATGTATTAAAATAAACTTTTATATATATGTTGTCGGTTAATGAGTAAGTGACCATTTATATCTACTAATTATACCTACTAAAAAAGACGTGCAAGCTTGGCTAGGCACAAATTTGAACCATAGAATAAGAATAGGCTCCAACGGAGCTACTATCTAAATGAGGTTGCTGTGAGAATTATCATACTTGAGGATGATCGAGATCAAGCGGACTTGCTAGTCGCGTGGCTTGAAGAGGCAGGACATCAATGTACCATCTATCATGACGGCACCTCATTTGTTCGTGCCTATACCCAAGACAGCTATGACTTAGTCTTGCTTGATTGGATGGTTCCCAATACTAGCGGCATGGAAGTGTTGAAACATTTGCGTAGCCAGTTAGATGCGCTTGTGCCTGTGGTGTTTATTACCCAGAAAGATTCAGAAGACGATATCGTTGAAGCTCTTGAGAATGGAGCAGATGACTACATGACCAAGCCTGTTCGCCATATGGAAACGATAGCGCGGGTAAATGCTATTGCACGGCGTGCCGGATTTGGTGAAGAAAATACAGCCAAATACTATAGCCATGACCCTTATGTTATTGATACGCAATTGCGCCAGGTCTCGCGCAGTGGCGAAGTAATCGATATGACGTCAAAGGAGTATGAATTGACCGTCTTCCTTTTTAAGAATTTAGGTCGAGTTATTTCTAGAGGGCATTTATTAGAAATGGTTTGGGGCACCAGCGCACAAGTGAATACGCGTACAATTGATACCCACGTTAGTCGACTTAGAACGAAACTTGGTTTTGATGACGAGCCGAATTGGAAACTAACGTCTGTTTATCGTCACGGCTATCGGTTAGAAAATATCAGTTAGCGTTTTATCGTAAAATTTTTATTACCATTAGAGAGGTTTGCAATGGGCGAAAGCACAAAAAGACCAACCGCTGAAATCATTAATCCAGGGTTGGGAGATATAGAGAAAGTTCGAGATATTTTATTTGGTAAATATGTCTCTAGCTTCGAACAACGCTTTGCTGATTTAGAATCACGTTTGGAAGCAGACGTGGATCAATTAAAGGATAGGTTGAGTGAGAAAATTTCTGGCATGGATGAAATGGTTAACGCTTCTATCCAGAAACTGGATGATCAAATTGCGACTGAGCAAAAGAATAGAGATAGTGAGATGAATGCTCTTCAAGGAATGCTTTCTAAAGCCGAAACGACACTACAGCATTCTATTAGTTTGATGGAAGATCAAGCCAATCAAGATTTGGCCTCTATCAATGAAGCGATGAAAGCCAGTCAACAGGAGTTGGTTGATCAAATGACCGCCGTCCAGAAAGACCTATTAGAGCAATCTGCAAATCAGAAGCAAGAGCTAGAAGCCGACAAGGTTGGAAGGCAATCCTTAGCATTGATGTTGGACGAGGTTGCGATTAAGTTGCGCGGCAGCGAATAGCAGCAAGCGAATTTGCATTGCGGAACTCTCAGTAAAGTGAGCGAAAATAGCCTTAGGCATCCGAGGAATGTAAACCAATGAGTCAAATCGAAGAGCTTAGGGCGATTCTGGTTGGAGAGAACTCCGAACAACTTAGCGAGCTAAAAAGCCGAATCGAAAGCATTGATGCACGAACTCGGGATGTGTCGGAGGTATTAGCTCCCGCTATTAATAGAGGGATTGCTGAAAGCGACGATTTAATTAATGCCTTAAAAGCGCCCGTGTCAGAAGGCTTAAAGCAAGCCATTCGAGCGGAACCTATTGCTTACGCTGATATTTTGTATCCAGCGATCGCGCCATCGATTCGAATGGCTATTTCTCAAGCCATCAGTTCCTTATTAGTAACCATAAACCAAACCTTAGAGTCGGCCACCTCGGCCAATGGTTTACGCAATAGATTTGAATCATACAGAACGGGTGTGCCTTATGCCGAATTGGCACTGCGTAGATCCCTCCTATACCGTGTAGAACATGTTTATTTAATTGATCGTGACAGCGGGTTGCTTATCTCTGAATGTGCTGGTGCTGGGACTAACGCATTAGATAGCGATGCGGTCAGTGCAATGTTTTCAGCGATTCAAAGTTTCGTCCAAGACTCTTTTTCCGGTAACGATGAAGATCGTTTAACGGACTTCAAGGTTGGCCAGCACAAGATTTGGTTGGCCCATGGCCCTAAAGCGATGCTGGCTTGTGTGATTCAGGGAGAAGCACCAGAGTCATTGAAAACCCAGCTTTATGATTGCCTAGACGGTATTCGTACGCGCTATTCGCAGCAATTAGAGAATTTTTCGGGTGACCCTTCAGAGTTTTCGGAAGTCGATCTCCTTATGCAACCTTTATTGCAACTGCAATTGAAAGAAGATGAAGGTCATGGTGTTGGGGCTGATATTGGCTCAACAACTTTAGTTCAAAAATTAATGATAGTGGCACTGCTTGGCTTCTTGGCATATGTGATATTCAACTGGTTTGAAGATCGTTCAAAATTAACAACAGTTGAGCGATTCTTTGCTTCTACACCGGGTGTGGTATTGACTGAGAGCTATGTTGAGGATGATCAAGTCGTGGTTAAGGGGTTTATGGATCCAGATGTCAACTTGCCATTAAGTTCGCTTGAAGCATACGGTATTGGGCGTGATGATATCGATCTTCAGACAGTACCTTTTAGATCACTAGACCCAGAAATGGAGATCCTTCGCTTTCGCAAAGAATTAGTGGTTCCTGAAGGTCTTAGCTTTACGGAAAATGCAGGTAGAGTGCATTTGCAGGGAGAGGCGCATATAGATTGGTTGATTGAGCACGATTTTCGGATGCGACAATTGGCTGCGGATAATCGCATAGAATTATCGCGATTGTTCGCCACAAACTCATCAATTAACCATTATATTGATCGTCATTTTCGCAATGAGGATCGCCAGGCAAAGCAGGCCCTTAGTGCCGAAATCACCGAAATTCCTTGGTTGCAGGTTGATTTAAGTAAGTTCAAGAAAAGCTAAATGCGTCACGTATCAGTGTCAACGCAGCGAGAATCGCTGCAACAAAAATAGATTTAGATTATGCAAAAGCGAAAGATATGTATGGTTGGCGATTTTGCGGTGGGTAAAACAAGTCTAACGCAAAAATTTGTGAACAATGTGTTCTCCGATAAGTATCTCACAACAATTGGAGTTAAGATCGATAGCGTAATGGTCGACGATACTAAAGTTATCGTTTGGGATGTTGCTGGGCGGGACTCACTGTCTCCGATCAATGCTAACTATTTAGTAGGTGCTGCAGGCATCGTATTTGTCGGGGATGGGACGCGACCATCGACTATTGATGCCATGAGCTCTTTGTGGGAGACAACGGTTGACCGCGTGGGAGATGTGCCCGTTGTAGTTGCATTGAACAAACATGATCACCCAGATTGGTCGGTGAGCAGTGAACAAATAATTGAGTTTTCCAATCGGGGCTGGGATGTTTTCAATACCAGCGCCAAAGAAGGTGAGAACGTTAAATCTTTATTTGAAAGCCTTGTTCATAAAATGAATTAATTAATGAAGGCTGATTGTTGACAGTCAGTTTTACCAAACTTAGTTGTACCGTCAGAATAAAGAATGAAACTGAACTAGAAAGTATCTTGTGAAAGCTCAAAAAACTAACATGTCATTGAATCAAGATAGGGTTGCGGAGATTTCCCAGTCCTTATTCGATCGTCGACAATTTGCTTACTTCCTGTTGGATACGCAATGGTGTGTACTGGAAGCGTCGAATAATCTTCAGGAGTTTGGGTTTTCAAATCTCGAGGTCGGTGTTGATGCTACTGATGAGATTGATTTCTTGGTTGGAATTGATATATCTGATAATCATGAATTATCAATGATAAGTAGCCCAGCGGGCGATCCAATTAGGGTGACTTTTATTCCAAGTGTTTCGACCATCACAGTGGTTATCATGGATGCACGACAGGAATTTTTACGGCAGAAGCAATTACAGCAGAAGGCGAATGAAAATGAACTGCTGCTGGGTACTCAGGAAAAGCTACTTAGTGAAATTGAAGAAGCAAAAATTAAACTTGAATTGCAAAATGTCGAACTACAAGAAGCGGCTCGTTTGCAATCTAGTTTTCTTTCCGGAGTTTCTCACGAGTTCAGAACACCTCTTGCCTCGATAATGGGTTATACCAATCTATTGTTAAAGGACAGTGACGAAACCAGTGCCAACTATTTGTCTGCGATGAAGCGGTCGAGTAAACATTTGCTTTCATTGATCGAGAATTTATTGGATCACGGGAAGTTTGATTCTAATGAGATAATGTTGAATCCAAAATCGACAGAGCTCGCAGAAGTGTTTAGCGATGTTGAGTTACTGGTAAGACCACTGGCGGAAACCAAGTCAGTAAATTTCACAATAACGACAGACTGGCAGGCCGCCTGTTTTGTTGTCCTTGATGACAGTCGCTTGAGGCAATGTCTAATTAACATTATTGGTAATGCTATCAAGTTTACAGACCAGGGGAGAGTTACCGTGGTTGCTTCGCTTAAGGACGACGATCTCCACGTTTCAGTTGAAGATACTGGAATTGGTGTGAGTGAAGAGCATTTGAAGAAGATAAAACAACCGTTTTGGCAAGCGCCGGACACTGGTAAGTCGGGAACTGGATTGGGTCTGACAATCACTGAGCGAATTATTGAAATGATGGGGGGGGCTTTGGATATAGATTCGTCAGAAGGCGTTGGTACTACCGTCAGTTTTAATGTTATGGCACCAAGCATTGAACCAACATTTCATCAAGAAGCGCAAGTGTTGACACAATTCAATAGATCTTTAAGCGTATTGATGGCTGAAGATGATGAGGATATCGCATTTCTGGTGACGCTACTTTTGGAGGAGCAAGGCGTTAAGGTTGTGCACGTAGCTAACGGAGCTCTTGCCGTAGATCGTTTGCAACATGAAGATTTTGACTTGGTTCTCATGGATTTGCATATGCCGGTTTTGAATGGTTACGATGCCGTAAGTCAAATTAGGGGAGCAGGTAACACTACTCCCATCGTTATCATGACAGCTTCAGCTATCGAGGCGGATAAAGGGCGTGCTCAAGAGTTGGGATGTGATGGATATTTAGTTAAACCCGTCGATATTGCTGACTTGCTAAATATTGCACAGCAACTCGTCACCTAAGAATTATTTTGTGGGGACCAAATGAATCAGGATTCAGTAAAAATACAGCAGTTAAAACATCGATACCGAAACAGCCTGGCGACTAAATTAGAAGAATTGGATAGCTATCTATTTGCTTTTGAATTTGGTGAAGGCAATATTCGCTCTAGACTCGTCGAACTACACGAATATCTGCATAAGTTGGCAGGTTCTGCTGGGATGTATGGTTATGATGATATAGCGAAAATGGCCAGGGATTCTATGGCTGTCACCAATGCTGACTCGGAAATGCCCGAAATCATTGAAGTTAAGGACTCAGTCACTCGTGTGCGTGATTTGCTTGAACAACACGCTTAGGGTTAGACTTGGTATCTAAAGAAAACAGAATGAAGGTATGCTATGCGTTGGCGTGGAAGAAGACAGAGTGACAATGTAGAAGATCGACGTGGCAGCGGCCCGAGTGGACGCAGAGTCGGTCGAACAGCAGGTGGCGGGGCGATGATCCTTGTTGTCTTGGCAGGCCTATTTTTTGGCCCTGAAGTTTCCAACGTACTGAAATTAGTCTTGGGCGGAACCCAAAACCAAGTTAGCCAACAGCAATCCCAGCAAAGATCACCACAATCTTCTGCCCAACAGGATGAGGCAGCGAAGTTTGTATCGGTTATTCTCGCCGAAACTGAAGACACGTGGAATCAAGTGTTTCGATCGATCGGACAACAATATCGCCCCCCCAAACTAGTCCTCTATGATGGCATGGTGCAATCTGCTTGCGGAACTAGCTCCGCGGCATCAGGCCCTTTTTACTGCCCTGGTGATTATCAGGTCTATATCGACTTGAGCTTTTTAGGACAGCTGAAAAAGATGGGAGCGCCAGGGGATTTTGCATTTGCGTATGTGATTGCGCATGAAGTAGGGCACCACGTACAAAACTTGGTCGGAGTTGCTGGGCAAGTTCGCCAGCAACAATCTCGTGTTTCCAAGGCGCAAGCTAATGCGCTATCTGTGAAAATGGAGTTACAAGCTGACTGTCTTGCCGGTGTTTGGATTAACTATACCGAGAACCGCAATAGTATTTTAGAAGAAGGTGATATAGAAGAAGGCCTTGACGCAGCGGCGGCAGTTGGCGATGACCGTATCATGCAACAAGCTGGGCGAGCGGTCCGAAGAGAAGCTTTTACTCACGGGAGCTCAGCGGAGCGAATTAAATGGTTTAAACAAGGAATGCGATCCGGTAATATCGAAGCATGCAATACTTTTGGATAGGCCTGTGTTGATGCAATGTAATAGAGGGTTTGATTGTTTGTTGAAGTGCGGATTTGCTCTAGTAATGAGCGCGTACTTAGCCGCTTGTGGTCATTCGCCATCGACGAACCCATCAAAAACAGATGCTCAGGACCAATATTTTAAAACTCTGTCTAGTCTTTGCGGCTCCACTTATGTGGGGGAGATGACCTACCCATTAGATGGCCAAGATAGCTTTGCTGGTAAGCGTTTAGTAGCGAATGTGTTGGACTGTTCTGAGACAGAAATCAGAGTGCCTTTTATCGTTGGTGAAGATCGTTCTAGGACTTGGATATTTAGTAAACTATCCGATGGATTGCAGCTCAAACATGATCATCGCCACGAAGATGGAACTCCAGATGAAGTGAATATGTACGGTGGTATGACGGATGCTAGCGGCACTTCAATGAGCCAATCGTTTAAAGCAGACCAACACACTGCAACAGTGATACCGGCTGCCACTACGAATGTATGGACGGTGACGTTGAGTGAGGACCTTCAGCAACTTACCTATCACCTTGAGCGACATGCGAAGCCGCGTTTTACAGCTGTTCTACAATTGGAGAAGTAATCGTCATTTATTTTGAGGTTACGAAACCATTATAAGGTTTTGACTGTAGCCCTTGTTCCAACCAGTTTGGACTTTCTTCTGCAAACACGCGTGCCTCAGGCTTGATCTTGATCGGTCCCTTTAGACAGCCGGCCGGAATCACCAATGCAGTATTAGTTTTATTCGGGTAGGGTAAGCCGGAACCGCATTTATCACAGAAAGCTTTGCTGAAATCGCGATCGGGATGTCTAAACGTCGTTATTCTTGTGGTTCCACAAATCCATGTAATATTATCTAAAGATGTAAGGATATTGGCAGCGAAAGCTGAACCGGTAATTTGTTGGCATTGCTTGCAATGGCATAGATAGAAATTGTCAAAGTCTTCGTTGACAGAAAATTTCACAGTGCCACATAGGCACTCACCACTAATTCTATTTAACATTCAGGGCCTCTTTTCTGGGGTAAGCGTGTTCAAATTAGGAAGGTTGGTCATATTCTACCGAGAGAGTTCTGTGGTCTTCTCTAATTCATAAAAACTTTCTGTTATAGAATCCAGTTTACTCTCCAATATGCGCTGTGCATCGTGGAGTCCTCGGTTGTAGTAATAGGGGCCGATGCTCTTGCTAAAAAATTCCAGAAGAAATTCGGCATCAAATTGTTCTATCTCTTGGGCAAGTTCCTGTGTGAAGTATCGATTTATTTTGTTAACGATGACTGACTTTTCCTCGGCCGAAAACTCTATCGAATGCACGGCCCTTTTCTCCTTATTAAAATCGTGGTTTAGAATAATCCTAGCATAATTACAGGCGCTGCTAAGGGTGTCACCAATAAAAAAGCCCTGCATTAGCAGGGCTTCAAATAATCCAGAGACGCAAATCTACATATTCGAATAGCTGGGCCCGCCACCGCCTTCTGGGGCGATCCATGTAATGTTTTGGCTTGGATCTTTGATATCGCAAGTCTTGCAATGAATGCAATTTTGGCCGTTAATCTGCAGAGCAGGAGAGTCAGTATCCTCGCCGATTATTTCATAGACTCCAGCAGGGCAATACCGCTGCTCAGGTGCATCATAGTCCTTCAAGTTGACTTCGATGGGGATGGTTTGATCTTTCAAGGTTAGATGACAGAAAATGTCTTCTTCATGAAACGTATTAGAAAGAAAAACAGAGGATGGCTTGTCAAAACTCAGTTTTCCATCTGGCTTTGGGTAATCAAACTTTTCACACTCTGAGGCTTTTTTCATTTGTGAATAGTCAGGTGTGTTGTCCCGCAGGGTGGGCGAGAAACCACGTAGGAATACTTGATCAATATAGCTATATATTCCACCTAACCATGGTCCAAATTTGTGCAAGGCAGGGCCAAATGATTTGGATTTTTTCAGTTCTTTTCCGGCCCACGAGACACGGAATGCTTGATCGAATTGATCCAAGCTTTTACCCGCTTCCCCGCCATTTGATAAGTGTTCGAAAAGGACTTCAGCCGCGACCATTCCTGATTTCATTGCTGTATGGGTACCTTTGATTTTTGCAAAGTTAAGAGTTCCGGCATCACAACCAATAAGTAAGCCACCGGGAACACTCATCTTCACCAGGGCATTCCAACCGCCTTTGGTTATTGCTCGTGCGCCATAGCCCAAGCGTTTCCCACCTTCTAGTACCTTTGCAAACTCAGGGTGATGTTTCATTCGCTGGAATTCATCGAAGGGACTAAAATGCGGATTGCTATAGTTCAAATCTATGATCAACCCCATTGTCACCATATTGTCATTCAGGTGATAAAGGAACGAGCCGCCTGTTGCACCCTTGGTAAGGGGCCATCCAGATCCATGAACCACCTTGCCCGCTTCGTGAACAGAAGGATCTACTTCCCACAACTCCTTGAAACCAATCCCGTAATGCTGCGCATCGGAATCTTTATCTAAGTCAAATCGCGCAATTAACTCTTTACCCAGTTGGCCACGACAGCCTTCCGCAAAAATGGTGTATTTTGCATGCAATTCCATGCCGGGCTCAAAGCTGGGTTTATGGTTGCCCTCGGCATCAACGCCGTTATTTGGCGTAGCAACGCCCTTGATGCTGCCATCCTCGTGATAGAGCACTTCAGCAGCAGCAAAGCCAGGGTATATCTCAATGCCCAAGGCTTCCGCTTGCTCACCTAACCATCGGACGATATTTGAAAGGTTTACAATGTAATTTCCTTTGTTATGCATGGCGGGCGGAATTGCGATTCCTGGGAATTTGATGGAACCCTTGTCATTAAACATATGCAGTTCGTCCCGTTTGACGGGCGTGTTCAATGGCGCTCCAAGCTCCTGCCAATTTGGGATCAACTCGTTGAGTGCGCGAGGTTCAACTACCGCTCCGGAAAGGATATGTGCGCCAACTTCGGCACTTTTTTCTAATAGACAAATTGAAAGCTCGTGGCCTTTTTCGTCTGCCAATTGTTTTAGCTTTATTGCGCTCGCCATGCCGGCTGGTCCACCGCCGACAATAACCACGTCGTATTCCATACTTTCGCGTTGAATTGCTTCTGTTTGAGTTGTGTCGGTCATCTCTAATCTCCGGAACTAATTAAATAACAGTTTTTGAATTTATTTGTTTTGCCGTTCTAACATACGGCGATTGATTTTTTCGCGTGCGTGCACAATGTGTTGTTTCATTGTGATTTCAGCCAACACCGGATCCCTTTGTTCAATTGCATAAAGGATTTGACGATGTTCTATAAGTGCGTTGGTGCTGCTGCTCTGTGCTTCCTCGTTTTGGTAACGAAACATTTTGATAAGGTAATAAATTTCGTGCAGTAGAGCGTGGATAATTACTTTGTTTTTGCTGCCACGGATCACCATTTCATGGAAGGCATAATCGCTTTCAGCGGGAATGAAAACGCCTGAGTTTTCGGTCAAGTGCTTAACCTGGGCATCGATCAATCTATGCAGTTCGTCAATGTCAGTCGAATTCATATTCCTAGCTGCTAATGCGACGGCCTTGCTCTCAAGCGCCTCACGCGCGTCATAAATCTGCAGAATTAACTCAAGGCTGATTTCTACTACTCGCGCACCCTGCTGAGGAATGGAGTGAACCAGGTTCATGCCTTCTAGATTGCGGATTGCCTCGCGTAAAGGACCACGACTCACGTCCATCTGTTTGGAAAGCCTAGTTTCGCTAAGCTTACTGCCCTGCTTAATTTCGCCGGTGATAATGGCATCGCGCAGGGTTTCAGTAATTTCGCTACTTAAAGTGTGGCTTAGGGAGATGGCAGAGTTCATGGAGTGAAAGAATAAGGATTTACCAATAAATGTCAACATTATTAACATTAATGGTCGTTATTAGGCAATTTATCGTCTAATTACGCAATTAATGTCAACATTATTTGCGTAATGCGTCGGATTCTCATAGTATTCTCACTCGCGCTACTTAGTGACTATCTGGTTATCAGGTATTTTTTGTTATGTAAGTAGTGCAGACAGAATTCCTTAATCCTATTTACTGCCAAACAGTCAGGAGAATTTAATGAAAATTTTAGTACCAGTTAAACGCGTAATTGATGCTTACGTCAGTATTCGTGTTAAGAGTGACGGATCAGGTGTTGATACTGATAACGTAAAAATGTCCCTCAACCCTTTTTGTGAAATCGCTTTGGAAGAAGCTATTCGTTTAAGAGAAGCCGGCTCTGCGTCTGAAGTTGTTTTAGTCAGCGTTGGCTCTGCCGAGATTGATACAGTAATTCGATCTGGTCTTGCAATGGGTGCAGATCGCGCAATTCGCATAGATGCCGATAATGATGTTGAACCCTTAGCAATTGCCAAAATTCTAAAGCACGTGGTTGAGACTGAAGAAGCGGGTCTTGTTATTGCGGGTAAGCAATCAATTGACGGCGATAACAATCAAACCGGCCAGATGTTGGCTGCGCTACTTGGTTGGCCTCAAGCCACCTTTGCTTCCAATGTTGAATTGGACGGTGATAGCGCTAAGGTAACGCGAGAAATAGATGGTGGCTTAGAAACAATTTCTTTGTCCTTGCCTGCGGTAGTAACCACTGACCTGCGCTTGAATGAGCCACGCTACCCAACATTGCCAAATATCATGAAGGCGAAAAAGAAGCCTTTGGATGTTCTAGCATTAGCGGATACTGGCGTTGATGCTAGCAAGCGTCAAACCATTCTAAGCGTTAGCCCGCCAGAAGAGCGTTCAGCGGGTATCATTGTTGGGTCTGTCGAAGAACTAGTCGACAAACTTAGAAACGAAGCAAAAGTAATTTAAGCGAGGCCTATCATGAGTATTTTAGTAATAGCAGAACATAATAATGCGGAGTTGCATGCATCAACTCTGAATACTGTAGCCGCGGCATCGCAAATTGGTGGTGACGTTCACTTGTTGGTAGCCGGTAGCGGAGCGGCTGATGTCGCCGCACAAGGTGCTAAGGTAAGCGGTGTTGCAAAAGTGTTGCACGCAGACGCTGAGCATTTTAAAGATGGTGTCACAATGGAGTTGTCTGATTTGGTGGTTAGCATTGCCGGTGACTACGGTCATATCTTGGCTAGCTCAACTACCTCAGGCAAAGATTTATTGCCGCGTGTAGCTGCATTGATCGACTCTTCACAGATTTCTGACATCATGGGCGTTGATTCAGCGGACACCTTTAAGCGTCCAATCTACGCAGGAAACGCGATCGCAACAGTGCAGAGTAGCGATGAAACTAAGGTTTTGACTGTACGGTCTACTGGTTTTGACGCTGCGGAAATGGACGGCTCTGCCGAAGTCGTTGCGATTGATGCCACTGCTCCGAATGGATCAACCACGGTCATTGGTCGTGAGTTAACGGTTTCAGAGCGTCCAGACCTAGGTGCAGCAGGTATTGTTGTTTCTGGCGGACGTGGTGTGGGTAGTGCAGAAAACTTCAAAATCATTGAAAGCTTGGCTGACAAGTTGGGCGCAGCTGTTGGTGCGTCTCGTGCCGCAGTTGACGCTGGTTATATGCCAAATGATTATCAGGTTGGTCAAACCGGTAAGGTGGTTGCTCCAGACCTTTATATCGCAGTCGGTATTTCAGGTGCGATACAGCATCTGGCTGGCATGAAGGATAGTAAAGTGATTGTTGCGATCAATAAGGACGAAGAAGCGCCGATTTTTCAGGTTGCTGATTATGGCCTGGTTGCCGATTTGTTCGAGGCTGTCCCGGAGTTAGTGGCTGCACTCTAACTCTCTAGTTGAAGTCTTGTAGTAACAGAAGCCTCGAAACCTAAGTATTGAACTGGGTTTCGGGGCTTTTTTTTATGTTCAGCGAGGTTTTCGGTTTAAGGCTGGACTGAATTTATATATCATTCGCCTACACAAGGTGGTCTTCACCACAGTCGGCATTTATTCCACGTAGATGCTGATCCAATTTATCAAATATCGAGGTCAAAAATGGCTCGCGAAGTAAGCAAACAACATCTAGAAGACTGGAATCGTAAACAATCTCTCGCAGAGAAAATGATTCCTTTGATTGGCTCTTTATACCGAGGACAAAGTGTCGTGCTCCGAGTATTCGGTCATAAGATCATGAACGCATCAACCACTGCTATCGTAAAGGCTCATCGCAATGGTCGATTGATTGTGGGGGAAGAGCTCGAGATGCAAAAGAGCTACGACATGCTGCAAATTATTGCCGGAATGAATTTGCGCCAGTGTCGTCTTGATTTAGGCAAGTTGTGTCATGAGTTTCTTAACCAAAACGATCATAGTGATATGCAAGCGTTTCTTGATAGTCGCTTGGCTCAGCTGTTGGGCGATTCATCGGATCCCGATAAGGAATCTCATGATGTTGTGCTATACGGCTTTGGTCGTATCGGTCGTATCTTGGCGAGACTATTAATCGATAGAACCGGAACCGGTGCGAAGCTGCGTTTGCGCGGTGTGGTGGTTAGAGCAAAAGGCGATATAGAGAAAGATCTATTAAAACGGGCTGAGCTGTTGCGCCGTGATTCAATTCACGGCGAATTCGACGGTGCAATTCAAGTTGATGAAAAGCGGCGTGCTATTGTTGCCAATGGTAACTACATCCAATTTATTTACGCGAACTCTCCTTCTGAGATTGATTACACTGAATATGGGATTAAAGATGCGTTGGTGGTTGATAACACCGGCATTTGGAAAGATGAAGCTGGACTGGGTCAACACACTTCCTGCAATGGTGTTTCTAAGGCGTTATTAACGGCACCAGCGAAGGGTGATATCAAGAATATAGTCTATGGTATTAATGATGACCTGATTGAAGCTTCCGATACGATTTTATGTGCCGCGTCCTGTACCACCAATGCCATTGTTCCTCCGTTAAAGGTGATCAATGATTCCTTTGGAATATTGAGCGGCCATGTTGAAACGATCCACTCGTATACGAATGATCAAAACCTGATTGATAATTTTCATGCCGCAGATCGACGCGGCAGAAGTGCACCCTTAAATATGGTGATCACATCAACCGGTGCGGCTAAAGCGGTTGCCAAGGTATTGCCGGACCTCGCGGGTAAATTAACCGGAAACGCAATCCGCGTGCCAACTCCGAATGTGTCCATGGCGGTGATGAATCTAAATCTAGCGAAAGAAGTGACTCGCGAAGAGTTGAACCAGTTGTTTCAGGATATTTCCTATCATTCAGATCTCCAAGAGCAAATTGGCTTTACCTATTCGACGGAAGTGGTTTCTTCTGACCTGGTAGGTTCAACGCATGCGGGTGTTGTGGATGGCGGTGCCACGATTGCCGAAGGAACACGGGTTGTCCTTTATGTTTGGTATGACAATGAAGCGGGCTACAGTAACCAAGTTGTTAGAATGATGCAGAAAGTAGTTGGGCTCGATATGGACTCTTTGAGCGCCAGTTAGATTAATTAATACAATAAAGTCATTCCAATTTCTGCAGGTTTAATCAAGGGCATTTTTTTATTATGAGAACTGAGAAGTTAAACCTCCGTGGGCTGCAGATTAATGTGCAGGAATGGGGCGAAGCAGGAAACCCAAAACTATTCATGTTGCACGGTTGGATGGATTGCGGTGCCAGTTACAAATACATGATGCCGAGTTTGGCTGATCGTTTTCATGTTATTGCGCCTGATTTGCGTGGCTTTGGTGAATCAGAGCACGACCTTAACGGATATTGGTTTCCTGACTATTTTGCAGATTTAGAGTTTTTACTCAATTATTATTCGCGCGTTGATCCGGTTGATTTAGTTGGTCATAGCATGGGCGGCAATATAGCGCTCATGTATGCCGGTATTCGACCGGATAGAGTAAAACGTGTCATGAGCTTGGAAGGCATCGGTCTACCACCCTCTGAACCGAGTGATGCCGTTGGAAAATATAGACAATGGCTACAACAAACGGTCGCGAATGGGACTAGTAAGCTTTACCCCAATGCGAATTTGTTGAAACATTCGATATACAAGGGGAATCCATCTCTGCCCGATCATATTATCGAGGAGCTAGCCGATCTATGGGGTAAGCCGGTCGGAGATGAGGGTGCCTACATGCTTAAGCACGACCACC
>CAJQNY010000105.1 GCA_905479805.1 uncultured Arenicella sp. | reverse complement strand
CTCCAAAGTAGCCTGTACGCCTGATTCCTTCCGCAAGGTTTCTAAGGCACCCTCAAATCCGCCACTCTGTACAAAAGGCTCTTGCCTTTCAGGTGTTTGGGTCGAATCACTCTCCTGCGCGTGAGCATATAAACACATACATAAGCCAATGAGGCTAACTAACGAAATACAATACCTACTTGTAACTTTCATGATCTTCTACTCATAGCTGGCATATCTAGCTTTCATAAATTCAAAGTAAATGAAACCTGAATTGCTATACCAATTTTCCACACCCATCTTGCGCTCGCAAAGATCAATCTCCTGCAAAACGGTGTAGAGTTTATCGGTAAGTTCCTTGTACTTATTGTTATAGGTGTTATCAAAGCTTTTCTTGGATTTTAAAATCCCTGCTCGTTCGCTCTGCCATGCTAAGCCTGACACGGCATGCATGCCCGATACGTCGTCACCAAAGGAAATTGCGTAATCTAGGACTTTTTTGGTGTGCTGGCCTATTATCAATAGTTTTTCTAAAGAATACTGGCGCTTTTCTAGTCGAGTATAAGCGTCAGCCAAACAACGACATCCAGCATCTTTATCCCGTTCAGCGACTGCGTTTCCTTCTGCACGGGTGAGCGTTGATGAACTAGTCCCCTCGCCTCCCGCTTCTTTAGCCAACTCAGCACTTGCCCCAATATCATTTTCTTCACGCTGTTTAGGTCCTACTGCCTCATTCTTTTCTGAAACAGGATTTAAGCCTTCGGAAAATTCCGCTGTAGCTGCCGAGAATTCACGATCAAATGTTGAAGTAGATTCGCTAATAGAAGTGGCCAATCTTTGTGAAGCCGAATTGGTTAATCGCGTTTTTTCCCTTTCTATTTCTGCCATTCTCGACGAATACACTTCAGAAGCTCGCCGCACCTCAACGGCATCACCATCGGACGAGGCGGTATCGCGTGTTAGGTTTTGTGTTGCTTTAATGACATCTGTTTGATGTTCTTGACTTATCTCAGCTATTCTTAGTTGATACTTTTCCCTCGCGGCATTCATGCGCTGCATATGATCGCGCGTTATTTTTTCTCGCTGCGCAGCAAGATCACTGTCTTTGTTCTCGTCCTGCGGCGAAGTACTATTGCCGTACTCGCTCGGGCCAACATTTTTTCCAATACCCGCTTTGCCTGCCACCCTATTAGATCCACTACCGCTTGCAGGTCGATCAGAGCGACTTACAGAGCCCGGCCTAGCGGCTGCCAAACAACTAGAGGGTAAGCTGGGTCGACCGCGAGGATCTAAATTTGGACTAAAGGCTTCATCTTCATCAACCAATGGAGGTTCGTCGGCGTGAGTTCTTTGATTGAAAAAGTCCACTAATGACTTTCCAACAAAATCGTTCTCTAAGAGAGGCGTCAATTCAGAAAGACCACCTGTCGCAGAAGTTGTGCCAAAATTGAGCAAAAATAACGCTCCAATAAGACCAGTAACTACAGCTTTGGAAAAACTAACTCTTGTGCTCTTACTAAGCATAATCAAGTACCTCCTTGAACAAAGCTCTTTGCATCAAAAAACAAATTCGAATCCGGTATTATTTCTTTGCCCGCCGAGAGTATTACTCGAAACGGGATGCCAGTTTCAGTTGCGTCTATCATTACCCCGAACTCCATAGCCGTTTTGAAACTTAGTTCTAGGGAACCATTGTTGGTTACTCCTTCTCGCACAATGTCTTTCCAATGTTTTTTAACAATGCTTACGTTTAGTGGTCGCCCGTCTTTAGACGTTACTTGAACCATGGCTGGGCGCAGAAAGTAACCGAAATTTTGAATCGCAATCCGTTGCGCGGTTTCACCCGTCACCCCATCAAAGCCCTTCACAACAAACCGTTCGTCGTCTTTTAGAAGTGGTAATTGAATCTTCATAGAGGGATTGCTTTTGTCATTCATGGAAGGCGGTTTAAAGTCTTCTTGCGCTACCGCGGTCATAGGCAACAGTACCAGTAGGAACATAACTCTGGGCGAGCGTCGTTTTGAATGTACATCAACTGTTTTCAACATATCGTCTTCCTCGTGCCTTTACCGCGAATAAGTAAAGAGTGTTTTATGTGCTACACACATTTTTCTGTGTCCCTAATTGGGAATTTCCCGGCTGCAACCTGTGCTCTTTCAGCGAGGGCGTAGACCTGAGTAGCCGTCACGGCGATAACATCGCCAATATCTCGGGCATATAGTGAGTCCGCCAATTCGTATATCGCCTCACGATGTTGGTCCAACGGAATTCTTTGCGCATCACAATAATTAACACGGCTTGGGTTAAGACTCTTAGAGCTGCGAATTAAACTAGAGGCCTTTAGCAACAATCCCACATCACGGACTCGACCATCCGCGGCGACTGAGCCAGCCACCATTCCTCCTGCCTCACGAAGAAGCGCTGAAGAGCCCAGTAGATATTCATGTCTCGATGGATAGAACTTATCGAGAACAGCTTCAATGCGCGTATTAAGTTGTCGAATGCTGGTGCTAACGCTGGCCCGTAAATCTCGATTTTCGTATCCTGGGCTAGTAAAGTTCGCGATAATTTCTGGTTTCGCGAGCTGACTTAATAGTTCGATTATTCGTTCATTATCCTTATCGGAAAAATTGCTTTGGATGGATTTGTATAGATTAAGCTGTTCTGCATTAACCATGCTAGTTAGTAGCAGCCTTATCGCCGCCAACTCTGATACATCGTCGATTGTGATTCTGCCAACCTGTGCACCTGTATTGTTATACAAACCCACCGCAGAAAGAATCTGTCCTAACCGAACAGTTATCGTGATTCGGTTGTTTTCCTCATCGCTAACAACATAACCTCGTGCTTCTCCCTGCCAAGGTTCTACATTGGCCACGCTCTGAGCTATACTGCTAGGCTCGACTTGCGAATCATCTAGCACGGCACTATCCGCTCCCAGACTAACCGAACTATCTCCGCAAGCTACAAGACTAAGAAAAAGCCCGATTGAGAGAATTTGAAGAATGTGTTTTTTCATCATGATTTGAAGTGATTCTTGTGCTCATAAAAGCTGGTCTGTCCCTTTTACCATTTATTTCCTTTCCCACTTTAACTAGAAGCTCACATTACCTCCTAAATCGATTGCAGATCCTGATATGAACGCTGTTGTGAATCCAGATGCGGTATTGTTTCGATAGGCACTACCGCTATCAACAAATCGAATCGACGTCGGTGTATCAGAAATCCTATTGTTATCAATCAGACTGTCATCATCTTCCACATAGATGCCCTGATGACCATTGTTGTCAATCGTGTTGCCTCGTACTAAAGAGTCAGACTTGACTTTCACACCAGCACTGAAGCTATTACTGCCTGAACCGAAGGAGTTATTATAAATATTATTTTCTTCGATGAAACAAGAAGGACCAGTAGCGACGATTGCAGAAGCATCATTGCTATACACATTATTTTTACTAACAAAACTTCCTGATCCAACTATGATTCCTGAACCGTTATTGGAAACCGTATTGTTGCGCACCTTCATGCCACTGATAATATTAGCTGTATTTATTCCAAGCGACAGACCAATTCCTCCGCTACCATCTACAATGCTGTTGGTAATTTGGTGACCACTTCCACGAATTGTGACACCCCTATCAACACTATTTAGAATTCGCATAGAATCTATCTGAATGTTACGTTCGGTCTCTTGCTCTGAGTAAATACCATTTCCAAATCCCAAGATAGTCCCATTTTTTATTGTTACGTTTTCTCTGCCATTCAGGCTAATCCCACGTGCAACTCCTGTTTCTTGGCTTGCAATTGTAAAACCCATAAAGTCGATGGTTACATTACTGGCTGTTAGGCTTATGCCGTGACCACTTATAACAGTCAAATTCCCTGTCAAGTAGTAAGAACCGGAACTGTTGATCGTGAATGGCAAACTAGATATCGGCGTTCGCACCTCATCACTCGCCGCATCGATCAATTCACTGGCCTGCATACCATCAATTAGATCAGCATCTATTGCAGAGCCTGCGCCATCTGCGGCGAGGACAGCACTAACCGCATTGCCGTCTGCATAGCGCGTGTGATTGTACGGATTGCTATTATTCACTGCCCCCATAGCCGACACCGCCTCAGTATTGGTGAACTTTGTGTGATGCACACTGGAATTCGCAGCATGAATACTGAGGTTACTAGCAGCGCCAGTTTGTACGTCCGTCACGTTGTGCGGATTCGTGCTGTCCGCTTCATGATCACTCAAATCTGTAGCAGTAGCCGCACCCACTTGCGCCGCTGTAACGACGTGCGGATTAGATGTATTACCCACATGCGCTGATTGATCAAGGCTCGCTGCACTAACCCCTCCCACGGTATCCGCATCTTCTGCCTTGTAGGCAAACGGGGTGCTCGATAACAGTTGGCGTGGGCTCATCTCACCATCTGCATCAATCTCAAGGCCTAGGAACAACTGCGTACCGTCAAATAAATTTGCAGGGAAGTTTGGTGAACTCCCTAATTCAGTATCAAACCGCCCATCGACAATAGCGACAGATTGACTTGATGTATAAACAGCGGAACCGCCACTGCTAGCTGTATAAATGCGGAAGGTGATATTGTGCGTGGCATCAATTGGCACACCACTATCATCAGCCAAGAATCCTTGGTAATTGATGCTTTGCGGTACGGCCGCAAGGACTGTCTGACTCGAGCTTATCAGTAGCATCGCTAATATGATCACATTGGCGAGTAGCGCTTTAATATATGTGAGATTAGTGTGCGTAGAAGTCATGGTTTTCTCTCCAGCGTTGTGGATTTCTAAATTTTTAGTCATCGTTTTGATAATCAAAGTTCATGTATTCAATTTACGGTTTCATAAGCAAATGAGCACAACATTGCCGTTCTTTGCTTTGATAGGGGTGCATAGCTCCTCATCTTCAGGCTCGCAGTCATTGCCAATGCCGTTGCCGTTATCATCTTCTTGGCCTGAATTACTCACAAACGGGCAGTTGTCGTCTTCATCTAATAACCCGTCTTCGTCGTCATCGGTGTCACAAACATCTCCAAAAAGATCTCCATCGTTGTCATTTTGGCCTGGGTTGGAATCGAACTGGCAATTGTCGTTGATGTCATCTACACCATCACCGTCGTCGTCAACATCACAAGCATCGCCCTGCGAATCACCATCGGTATTAGTTTGGTCGAAGTTTGAGATTAACTGACAGTTATCAACCCCGTCATCTACCCCGTCACCATCGTCGTCTGCATCGCAGGCGTCACCTTGACCATTCATGTCTGTATCGAGTTGATCAGGGTTTGTAATGGCGGAACAATTATCAACATTGTCCAGCACGCCATCGTTGTCGCCATCTCCGATGCTGGCGATGTAGCCCCCACTGCTTTTAAAGTTACCGCTCTGACTTTCACCAACGCTGCTAGATTGGCCGATCACGCTCTCCAAAACTCGAAAGTTGGAAGACTGGCTAGCGCCACCCGAGGCAGAAACCACAGACTTTGTTAATGAGAAATTACTGCTCTGAAACCCAGCTTCTACTTGCCCCATGCCACATAGACATAACGAAAGGAGTAAAATTACTTTTACCAGTGAACTATTACTGGCAGTACCTATTTGACTGGAGTGAGTAGAATCATTCATTGACGTATTGCCATACGTGATTGCACACAACCGTAGGCACTTAGATGGAGATCAATACTCGTTATTATTTCACCCACTTTTTCCAAAGTCACAAGTCATCATGTTAATTGTTCAATGTAAGACTAGAGGAAACATCAGTATGAAACCTGAGTGAGAACACCTAGATTTCAGATCGGCATCACCTAATTTTAGGAGATTTAGAATGAAGCCCATGACACCTAGCTTTATGGTCAGGTACACTGCCTAACTATGAGAAAAGGAGAACAATTGTGCTGTTAGAACGCGAAACTGCGATTACACAATTTACCGATGCGGCGAATCGTTTGCCTGAACCGGGCGGAATTTTACTGCTCAGTGGAGAAGCAGGGATTGGAAAAACCACGCTTCTGGAAGCCGTGCATGACAAGCTCTCTGCCAGCTTTCCAGTGCTGCTGAGTGGCTGTGATCACTTGTTTACACCACGCCCCTATGGTCCTTTGCATGATTTTGCCGATGAACTATCCCCGACTCTTATTCCACTATTAGAAAATGGTGCGCCACCCACACAAATTTTTTCGGCTTTCTATAAAGCCTTAGAATCGTTAAAACGCCCGACCATTTTGGTTATCGAAGATGCACATTGGGCTGACCATGCAACCATAGATTTACTAAAATATATTAGCCGAAGAATCTCATTTCTACCTTGCTTGCTATGCATTAGTTATCGAGACGATGAAGTGGATCTAACCCATCCATTAAGTTCAGTCTTGCGAGTATTGCCTTCAGCACACACGACCCGCATTACCTTACCTCTTCTCAGCGAAGAGGCCGTTAACGCGATGGCTAAAGGTACGCAATATGATTCCACGCACCTTCATCAAGTAACGTCTGGCAACCCGTTTTTTGTCGCGGAATTATTAGCCAGTGTTGATCAAGGAGATGACTCCGTCCCCGCGTCGATTCGTGATGCTGTGGCAATTCGCTTAATGAATCTCGCCGATACCGAGCGGAAGCTATTGGAGACCCTGAGTCTAGTCCCCTATGCAATTCCTACTGAACTTGTTTCTCATTTATTTGGTGATCAAGGTGACACGCTTGCCATGGCATGCGTCGCGCGAAAACTATTAACTTATGATACTAAGGGCGAATTTCGTTTTCGACATGAATTAGCACGCCTGGCAACCATGGAGAGTGTGTCGGCTATTCATCAGCGCAACCTACATGTCAAGATCCTACAAGCGTTGAAGAACCTGGGCTTAATCGAGAATTTGGCGTGGTTGGTTCATCATGCTGAAGGCGCCTTGGATGCAGAACAAGTACTCCAATACGCACCCACTGCAGCGCGCAGCGCCGCCGGATTAGGCGCCCATAAGGAAGCAGCATCCTATTTTGGAAAAGCGCTTAGCTTCGTCGAAAATGCTCAGCCAGAGTTGGCCGCTCAACTATACGAAAGTTGGGCGTATGAAGTTAGCTTAACTACTCACATGGACTCCTCGGTCATCGAGGCGAGACGTCATGCCATTACCCTGTGGCGTGCCTTAGGACGCCAAGAAAAAGTGGGGGAGAATCTGCGTCATCTATCACGCTTGTACTGGTA
The DNA here is from genome assembly GCA_905479805.1 of uncultured Arenicella sp. Taxonomy (GTDB): domain Bacteria; phylum Pseudomonadota; class Gammaproteobacteria; order Arenicellales; family Arenicellaceae; genus Arenicella. Next base: position 130 of record CAJQNY010000105.1, on the reverse strand, counting down.
TCAGGGTCAGGCCGCACAAGCCGAGCAGTTCGCTAACGAAGCAATTAAGACCTATGAAGCTATTCCAGTTTCTGGTGAACGTGCAATGGCTTATTCGATGCGCTCACAATTAGACATGTTAAACGGGCGT
>CAJQNY010000104.1 GCA_905479805.1 uncultured Arenicella sp. | reverse complement strand
AACCGCTAGGACAACGTCGTTGATCGTGCTCCCCTCAGCTAGATTGCGAATTGGTTTGAAATCACTTAAATCAAATATGGTGGCATCAAACATGCGGTGGGGTGACGTTTCTAGATTGAAACGGGTGATTGGCACGGTTTGTTTGGCTTCTTCTTGTTTTTCTAAGAAGTTGTCGCGAACAGAACGAACAATAGCGGGTGCGTTTTTAAATAATGTATCGGCGATTCTAACTGGCGAACGCACTGTGTTTATGAACCCTCTTGCGGACATTTGAAAGGGGGTCGGTTTTTCATACCTTGCTGATGTCACTTTTTGTGCGTTGGGCATCACCGGTGTGCCTTGCGCGTCGAGATCTTGCAACCCACCAAAAAAATTGACGATTGCCATGCCATCCGCGGCAGCGTGGTGCAGCTTGGTGGCAAGTGCGTAAGAGCCTTTCGGGATTCCGGGAATATTATCGAGACCTTCGATCACATACATCTCCCATGGGGCGCGCTGCATATCGAGCGGCCGAGAATGAAATCTGGCTAGGTGAATGCATAACTGCCTCCAATCTGCAGGGTGGGGCAGACGACCATGTCTAATGTGGTATTCAATATCAAAGTGCTCGTCGTCTATCCAGTACGGGTAATCCAGCTCTAAGGGAACGTGATAGAGACGCCTTTTATAAATAGGCGAGGTATGTAATCGGCTCTGAACGTGTTCCATTATTTGTTTGAACCTAACGACTCCTCCTGGAGCGGTTGATGGGTCAAGGATGGCAACGCTAGTCACCTGAGACAAACTTTTGTTGGTCTCCATGTAGAGGAATTGGGCGTCTTGTGCGGAAAGCTGCTGCATTGAACTAATCTGATGTAATGGGTGACAAAGCTTGATCTTACTCTATATCGCCGAAAAATCGAATTCTGATGTGTTTTGTTGATCATTGTAACAAAATCCATCTTAAGCTTGTTCTTGTAAATAGATGTCTTTGCGGTACTATTGACGGTCAAAACGAATAAGAGAAGCGCGCTAGAATAATGCAATTGTATGACAAGGTAATAAAAGAGGTTGAGCAGTCTGATGAAGGCTCCCATATCGGCGCCTTTTTTGATTTCGATGGAACGATTATCTATGGCTATTCAGCGACGACTTATTTACGTGAACAGTTAAAACGCGGTGACGTGAAACCGAGTCAATTACCTGAACTTGTACGGACTATGACCAAATTCAGCATGGGGAGCATGGGCTTCTCTGCGATGATGACTGAGACGTCGGGGTATTTAAAAGGGATTGAAGAGAAACACTATATTGAATTTGGAGAGCATCTCTATAAGAAACATATTGCGAAACTAGTTTACCCTGAGTCTAGAGCATTAATTGAAGCGCACCTGAAAAAAGGACATACGGTAGCACTCATATCGGCTGCCACCCCGTATCAGGTTGTACCGGCCGCGGCGGAACTGGGTATTGAACACGTTAAATGTACCCATCTGGAGGTCGTGGATGGCAAGTTTACGGGTGAGGTCGTTAGTCCGACATGCTATGGCATGGGGAAAGTGCATGCAGCGCAACAGATTTGTGAGCAGTATGGCGCTGAGTTAGATAAAAGTTTTTTCTATAGTGATAGCGATGAAGACATCCAGCTATTAGAACACGTAGGCAATCCACGGCCACTGAACCCTAACTCTCGTTTGCGACGTACGGCATTGGGCAGAGGCTGGCCCGTACAAGATTTTAGCAGCAGAGGGAGCTCAGGCGTTCGAGATTATGTTCGCACCTTGGCAACCCAAGGTAGCATGGTCTCTTCTTTTTTGGCAGGCGTTCCCATGTATGCGTTAACGGGGTCGATGCAAAAGGCGCGAAATTTTTCTATCTCCTTATTTGCTGATACCGCCAGTGCTATCGTTGGCATAGAGTTGTCGGTGACGGGTGAGGAACATATCTGGAATCAACGACCCTGTGTGTTTGTCTTCAATCATCAAAGTCAGGCGGATACAATTATATTGCCGTCGTTGCTACGACGGGATATTGCCGGCGTTGGGAAAAAAGAAATCGCTAATGTGCCGATCCTAGGAAAACTAATGCAGATTGGTGGCACGGTGCTAATTGACCGTGAAAACACGGCTTCGGCGGTTGAAGCGATGGCCCCATTAGTGGAAGTCATACAGAAGAAAGGTTGTTCTGTCTGTTTGGCGCCAGAGGGAACTCGATCAACTTCTACCAATTTAGGTCGATTTAAGAAAGGAGCCTTTCATCTTGCAATGCAGGCAGGGGTGCCGATTGTGCCGATAGTGATTCACAATGCAATTGACGTTGCCCCGCGCGGACAGTTTGTTATGCGTCCCGCCACAGTAAAAGTTACCGTCCTTCCTGGTGTTGATACTACCAACTGGACACCAGCGACAATCAATGAGCATGTAGATGATGTGCGGGATCTATTTCTGGAAGAGCTAGGCCAAATGGAATTGCAAAGGCCTGCCGAGTTGGCCAAACCCATTAGTAAGACAGTGAGTGACAAACAGCCAAGCCGAGTTATCGCCGGTGGCGTTCAGCAGACTGCCAAGAAGATCAGTAAAAAACTAGCAACGAAGAAAACAGCAGCGAAGAAGGTAGCTAAAAAAAGAGTAAAAGCTAAAACGACAGCGGTTCTAGATATTGCTGTCGGCAAACAAAAGGAACGCGCTCATAAAGCGGTTAGCACAGGCAGAAAAAAAGCAAAGAAGGTCCTTGGACGGCGGAGAGCTAATAAGCAGTCAACGATTAAGGTATCCGCTAAGCAAGCCAACGAGGCAGAGTCGAGCCTAGAAAAGGCTGTCCCTATTAAGGCAAAAATAGCTAAAAAAACTGCTAAGAAAACTGCTAAAAAAGTAACTTCTAGACTTGCTAAAAAGACTAAACGCGCCACGAAAAAAGATACGAGAACGAGTGCAGACAAGGGAAAGAAATAGATGCCGATAGAGCCATGGCTAGATGTTGATTCAGATTCAGTGTTATTTATCTTAGACGCTGACCATAACGTTGAAGAAAAGTTGTTACGGGACTGGCTCACGGAAAATTCGGAAACCTGGAACTACCAAGGAATCGTTCATGACGTTATCGTTCCGATAGCCCACGACCCAGAAAATATTCCGACTACTGATTTGGAACGAGCGCTATCAGTATCAGAAGACACATTATTGGTACCCCTAAGGGTGGTCTGGAAAACCAGCCTAGATAGAATTAATGATAAGCCGCGTTTTAGAGATCTCCTGGCGGGAAACCCGCGTAGACCCAATGCTCGCAAGGCGAAGAGCCTACTCAACAACGATCCTTCGCGCGCAACTTGTATTGTAGGGAAACCTGCGACACTGAAGGCGTTGCGCCAAGATTATGATGAACGCCAAAAAAACGCTTCAGTAGACAAAAATCTAGCCGATTATATTGCCGGCCAGGCGAGCTTGGCGTTGGAGGTTGCGGAAAGAAGGTTGCGCGGCAGCCGCTACAAAGTGCCGCGTCAAGTGGCTAAGCAAATTCGTGCGAGCGATCAATTTAAGCATGGTTTACAAGAAATATCGAAAGTTACCGGTGAAAGTGAATCCCAATTGAGAGAGCGTGCATTGCCGATCTTTAAGGAACTGCTCTCTATCCCGCATAATTTTTGGCAAGATGTTATGGCTAGTTTTAATCGTAAGATTATATCGCTAGGCTATGAAAATGAATTAGTGCTGGATCAAGAGCGTCTTATCAGGTTCCGTCAAATTGTACGTGAACATCCAACCGCTGTACTTTGGACCCATAAAACCCATATGGATGGTTTAACGATTCAATCGGTTTTGTTTGAAAACGATTTTCCTACACCACATACCATGGGCGGAATTAATATGGCTTTCGCCGGGCTGGGCTTTCTAGCGCGCCGCTCAGGGGCTATTTTCATACGACGCAGTTTTCAAGATAACCATCTTTATAAATTGGTATTACACAATTACCTTGCTTACCTGTTAGAGAAAAGATTCCCCTTAACGTGGTCTTTTGAAGGCACGCGTTCTAGAGTCGGCAAGCTTATGCCACCTCGTTATGGCATGCTTAAGTATGTGATGGAAGCGATGGCGGACTCAAGTGCTGATGATTTGCATATCATCCCAGTAGCCATCAACTACGACATGATTAATGATGTAAAGGATTACGCTGCAGAACAAGGAGGGGCGATCAAGCGCCCTGAGTCTCTAAGTTGGTTCATCAGTTACCTGCGCCGCTTTAGGCAGCCCTTGGGCCGAATCTATGTTGATTTTGGTGAGCCTGTTGTCGTAAGTAAATCAACCATGAGTAGTGATCCGCTCGCGCTCGAGCGTACCGCGTTTAAGGTGGGTGTTGAAGCGAATAGAGTAACGCCAATCACGTTGACTTCATTGATGGCTATGTCGTTATTGGGGGCAGCACCACGTGCACAAACTATTGAGGAATTGAGAAGTGGAATGCAGGCTTTACGAGATTGGGCAGGGCATCGGAATGTAAAGTTTACTAGCGATTTTGATGACGACAATGTCAAACACATGCGAGAGCTAATTGATTCAATGGTGAATGCCGAGCTGATCAATCGCTACGATGAGGGGCCGGAAACGGTTTATGCCGTCGCCCCTGATCAACACATGCAGGCCAGTTATTATCGAAATACCATCGTCCATCATTTCGTTACCAAGGCAATAGCCGAGCTAGCTTTAGTGCATGCTGGCGCCCACCCAGAAAACGCCTTACTTGAGTTTTGGTCAGAAGCAAACCGTTTACGAGATATGTTTAAATTTGAATTTTTCTATTCGCCAACGGAAGAATTCAATAATGATATTCGCGGCGAGCTAAAGTTTTTTGATGATGATTGGGAAGATCGTTTAGATCAACAATCCGGATTTTCTTCCAGCCTACTAAAAAATATGGCGCCTTTGGTGGCTCATGCCTCGCTGCGGCCATACATTGAAGCCTATCGTATTGTTGCAGACGTTTTTGCCGGCCTGGATGAAAAACAAACTTTGGATGTGAAGTCGGCTGTAAACTCCTCCTTCAAGTATGGCCGACAGGCTTATCTGCAACGTCGTATAAGTAGCAAGGCGTCTATCGGTGAAATTCTGTTTAAGAACGGTTATAAACTTCTCGATAGTTACGGGCTGGTAGATGTCGGTTCTGATGAGTTGTTGGAAAGACGTAAAATGGTGAGTAAGAATTTTAGAGTTATGGCTCATCGTCTGGAACATATTCGCGCTTTGGCAATGCCGAGCGATCTTGATTAGTTAGTTTGGATAAAATAAGGAAATCACGATGATTGATTTAAATGTAAGTGTGCTTGGTGGTGGTTCCTGGGGTACCACTGTGGCGTCTTTGGTCGCTCGAAATACAGAGGTGTCGTTGTGGGCGAGAGATAAAGCGACTGTCGATGAAATAAACAAAAAGCACACTAATGAAAAATATCTTCCTGGTGCTGAACTCTCAAAAAAAATTAAGGCATATGGACGAATAAAAAAAGTCGTTAAAGATGCTGATGTCATTGTGATGGGAGTCCCTTCAAATGCGTTTCGGTCGGTTTTGGAAGAAATGAAACCTCATATTCGTGCCTGGGTACCGATTATTAGCTTGACCAAGGGCTTAGAGAAAGGAACAGACCTGCGGATGACACAGGTGATTCAAGAAGTGTTGCCTGGTCACCCTGTGGGAGTACTAACGGGACCAAATTTGGCCAGAGAAATTATGGCGGGCCAAGCCGCGGCAAGTGTGATTGCCATGGAAGATGAAATCATCATGCAGCAACTGCAAAAGGTGTTTAATAGTGGATTGTTTAGGGTGTATACCAATGATGATGTCGTTGGGTGTGAACTCGGTGGGGTATTGAAGAATATAATCGCGATTGCCGTTGGAATGGGCGTTGGACTTGGTGCTGGAGACAATACTCGTTCTGCTTTGATCACACGAGGCTTGGCTGAAGTAACCAGACTTGGAGTTGCTTTGGGAGGCAGAGCCGAAACTTTTGCTGGCCTTGCCGGGATGGGGGATATGTTGGCGACGTGTATCAGTACGCAAAGCCGGAATCATCATGTGGGGTTTCAGCTGGGTCAGGGGCGAAGTATTGATCAGATTATTGAGGACATGGTGATGGTCGCAGAAGGGGTGAAGAGTGCCCCGACGGTTATGGCTCTGGCGGCAAGGGCCGGTGTTGAGATGCCGATAGCGCGTGATGTTTCTCAAGTTATTGAAGGGAATCGTACGCCGATACAAGCGTTTCATGGTTTGATCAGGCATATGGCGGGCTCAGAAGCCGAACCCGGTTGAGTTTTTTAAATTAGTCGACACTCTTTCGAAGTGGAGCTCAAGGTTCCTGGGCCGAACTTGAGTTGATTGTCTTCTTTGGCCAAGACGTGCTAGTCACTATCTTGTGGTTTTTTGAGCTGTAACAAGACGCTGGTCATGTCATCCAGTGCTTTTATATGAATAGAAACTTCTTTTTCTTTCGATGCTGAACTTACGTATTTCTCAAAAAGCGTAAGATTTATCTTTTCTCTTTTTTTGATTTTTCCCGTCAGAATTAGATGTTCAGACTTTTGTTCCAACATAGTGAGATAAAGTTCTCCCTGAAGGTGGATCGGTAGGTCGTCAAAAGAAATGCTCTTATTTTGCATAATGCTCTTGGTCGACTCAGCGAAATCCTCTATGCCGTCTGAACAGCTGTGCAGAATATCTCCTTCGTGGCAGTACAGAACGGCACTTTCGTCAGGAGCGTAGTACTGCAATCCGTTTACAGCTTTATATAATTTGTTATTGCTTTTCTTGCGATGTAATTTAGTAGCAAAATAGGGTTCATCCGCAAAACGTGAAACCGGAGTATGTATCGAGCCTTTTACATCGCCGCACGTCAAAAACTGGGCTTTTGCAACGATCTTGGGCGCATTCGGGAATTGATAAGGTTCAATAACGGTAATCGCTATTGCGACAGAGCCTTCGGGGAAATCGCTTTCTTTTAGGGCCTGATGCCATAGTTTGAACAGATCGCTGACATTAAATGCTTCCTCGGAGTTCCATCGATCTTCGATAAGAGAGTAGCAGATTTGTGCTGCTTCTCGGCCCGCTAAACCTTTGTTGGTGACGCCATCACCGACAATCATAATAACCTTCTTGCCATCGACGCCAATAAATACAAAATCTTCTGAAACGATGTGCTCACCGTTCTTGTATTTTCGATAAGGTTGTTTCTTGTCCTCGCCGGGAATACTGCAAACGAATAGGTTTCCTATAGGGGTTGTGAATTCCTCTTCGATATTATCGATGTGCCCGACCACGCCAAATATTTTCCGCCGCTCGGAGGGAACGATGGAAACGGATATTGGGTCAAGATTGATGCTTGGCTCAATGGTCATAATGACGAAGTTTCTTTTTCAGGTTGCAAAATGTAAATGGTTCGATTGTCGTTGCTTGTCGAATTGCTAAATTGATTTCAGCTTTAAGAGTATCAATCGACTGTCAAAGAGAAGTGACCAACCGCCAATCAATTGAAGAAGAATTGTTAATATGCACCAGAAGTGGCGCCTTTTTAGAGGGTCGCTACCAGAATAAGGCTGGTAAATGTCATCCGGTTTGATAAAGCTAAACTAAAGTTAGCAAATAACTCAAACCGAATGCTGTGACTCCCCCCGAAATCAACACAATCGATCAGTGCAATTAGCGTCTTACATCCCCATGTATTACTACTGCCTACTATGATGAAACAAGATAAGAGTTACTTCAAGTCTAATAGCCTCTAAAAGGCCCAAATTAAGCTGTACGAAGCAGTGTCGCGCGATACCTGGATTAAGTATTCCTAGAATAAGAATTCTAATTAGGGGGCGAATTCTAATTAGTGAAGTTAGAATCCTGTTCATCGAAATACCGATCATCTAAATTTTAAATTGGAGAGTCCAAATGGCTACTACAAAACGTACAAAAAAACCTGTTGCAAAGAAAACATCTGCGAAGTCTTCTGTTGAAAAAGTTGAAGCTGCAGTAATCGAAGCAACCGAAGAAGTATCTGATCAAGCTACATCTTTGTTTAACTCACTCAACAAAAATGTTGAAACTGCGCAAACTGTTGCAAAGCAATTTTGGTTCGCAGGCTTGGGTGCGGTTGGCAAAACGGTTGATGAAGTTCAAGGCCGTTATGACAAAGTAAACCAAGATATAGTAACCCGTTACACCAAGATCAACCAAGATCGTCAAGACCTTGTTAAGGATCTGGTAGTTCGTGGTGAGAAAGTTCAAGACGAAGCTGAAGTGCTTTTGAAAGAAGGTCGCGCAAATATCGAAGAGCAAATCGAAGTTGCTAGAGGTCGCATGAGCGGTCTTGTATCAGTAATTGATATTCCAGCACGTCTTAAAGATATGTCTGACAAGTTAGAGTCTTTGAGTAAAGACTTAAAGAAAACTGGATAGTTAGTTCTATTTAGCTTTACTGGAAAAGCCCGCTTTAGGCGGGCTTTTTTATGTTTAGGGTGAACGGCCTGTTCTAGGCGTATGGATGCGCAGGTGGGACGCTTGTAGAATAGTCCGAATGGCATGGGTGACAGAAACAATTAGAGTATTCTCCCAGGCGAATACGATAAAAGCAGCCAAGGCGCTGCAAAAGGGTTAAAATTCAATCATGAATTTTGTAGATGAAACTGAAATTAGTGTTCAAGCCGGTAATGGCGGGAACGGTGCCTTAAGCTTTCGAAGAGAGAAGTATATTCCTCGTGGAGGCCCCGATGGTGGTAATGGTGGCCGTGGGGGCAGTGTTTACCTGATTGCTACCGAAGGCTTGAATACCTTAGCGGATTTCCGCTTCGTTCGTCATTATCAAGCACCCAATGGAAAAGGGGGTAGTGGGAAGCTTAAATCGGGAATCAGTGGTGAGGATCTATTCGTAAAAGTTCCCATAGGCACTATGGTTTACGATGCGAACACTGAGGAACTCATTGCTGACTTAGTAGAAGAAGATGAACAAGTCGTTGTCTCCAACGGTGGAGATGGCGGGCTTGGCAATACAACGTTTAAATCGAGTGTAAATCAGGCGCCACGCAAGATAACTAAGGGAAAGCCGGGTGATTCACGCTCTCTTAGGCTGGAGTTAAAAGTGCTGGCGGATGTGGGGTTGTTAGGTTTACCGAATGCGGGGAAATCAACATTTTTACGGTCAGTTTCTCAAGCAACTCCTAAGGTGGCAAACTATCCGTTTACCACTCTGCATCCTGAACTCGGAGTAGTCAGTTTGGGAATGGGAAGTAGTTTCGTGATTGCTGATATTCCAGGTTTGATCGAAGGCGCAGCGCAAGGAGCAGGCCTTGGTATTCAGTTTTTGCGTCATTTGGCTCGAACAAAGTTACTACTCCACGTGGTAGATATTGCACCCTATGGCGATGAGGAAGCCGACTTAGCGAACGATATTACGACCATACTCGGAGAGTTGGAACAGTACAGCGAGCAAACCGGCGCAGACTTAAGCGAGTTGGATCGTTGGCTGGTTATCAATAAAACCGATGTGGTGTTGGAGGATGATCAGAAAAGAATAGTTGAGCAGTTGTTAAGTGAATTGGATTGGTCCGGGCCTGTGTATACGATTAGTGCTATTGGTCGCCAAGGAACACAGGTCCTATGTAATGACATCATGAATTATATTGAGCAGAAAGCTAAATCCGAGCTACCTGAAGTTCTAGTTTCCATTCCTTCAGATATTCCATCAAAGTAGGGCTGCTGGTTTTATGAGCAGAGCAGAAATAAAGAGCACCAAACGTTGGGTTATTAAAGTTGGTAGTGCCTTACTGACTGATGACGGCGCGGGACTGGATTCGGCGCGTATTAATGACCTTGCTAGGCAGATGGTCGAACTTAGAGAGCAGGATGTTGAAATTGTATTGGTCTCTTCAGGCTCAATAGTCGCGGGTATGGCCCAATTGGGTATACAGAATCGGCCAGAGCGCGTCAGTCTTCTACAAGCCACTGCAGCAGTTGGGCAAGCATCGTTGGTCAGAAGCTACGAGGAAGCATTTGCTTCTTCTGGTATTCAGATCGCACAGGTCCTACTCACGCATTCAGATATCGCAAACCGAGAGCGATACCTCAACGCGAAAAGTACTCTGGCTGCATTGTTAGATCTTAAGGTCCTTACCGTGGTGAATGAAAACGACACTGTTGCCACTGAAGAGATTTGCTTTGGAGACAATGACAGCCTAGCAGCACTGGTTGCTAACCTAGTCAATGCAGAATTGTTAGTGATTCTTACCGACCAAGAGGGTCTCTATTCGAGTGACCCCAGAGTAGATGATTCCGCCGTTCTCGTTGAAGAGGCGATGGCTGGAGACGAATCCCTGCTAGCAATGGCCTCCGGTGGAAGCAAGCATGGTCGTGGCGGGATGATAACAAAGCTGACAGCTGCGCAAAAAGCGAGCCGATCAGGGGCGGCCACCGTAATTGCCAACGGAAAGTTAGACAATGTTTTACTAAAAGTACAACGAGGGGAGAGCTGCGGGACGTATCTAAGTGCAACTCATCGACTGAATTCGAAAAAACAATGGTTGGCAAGCCAAATGAAGCTTTCCGGTTCGATTACTATTGATTGGGGAGCTAAAGAAGTCTTGATCAGTAAAGGCAAGAGTTTACTACCAGTGGGGGTGACCGATGTTACGGGTGATTTTTCACGCGGCGAACTGGTTAATGTTGAAGATCCGGATGGGAATGTGATAGCAAGAGGAATCACCAATTACAATGAGAGTGATGCAAGAAAGATAGCCGGGGCGCCAAGTGATCGGTTTTCCGACTTAATCGGGTATCGAGGAGACGATGAAATCATTCATCGTGACAATCTAGTTCTTGTCTAAGAATTCCTTTTAGAGGGAATAGAGGACGGTATTGCGGGCAAAGAAGAGCACGCACAAAAAAGGACCCTAGGGTCCTTTTTAATTCTTTTACGCCTAGCCTTGTCAGTTACTCTACCGAGCAAATCAGTAATCCACTTGAGACACTGAGTTAGGAGGTTAAGCTTGAAAGTCAAATTTGGAAGTTGACTTGAGGCGAAGAAAAAACCTTATGCGGCCATCTCTTTAACGCGCTTGTTCAGGCGGCTTTTCAGGCGCGCAGCACGATTTTTATGATGCAGGCCTTTAACAGTTGCCTTATCAATTTTAGAAACGGAATCTTTGTACGCTTCATTTGCAACTGTTTGATCTCCGGCTTCGATAGCGGCATCAAGTTTTTTAATTGCTGTACGTACGGCCGAACGTTGCGAATGGTTAGCTAAACGTCGAACAGAATTTTGCTTTGCGCGCTTGCGCGCTTGTGGGGAATTTGCCACGGATATTTACCTCGTAAAATCGAAACGGGAATATGCAGATTTTCCCGAATATTGTCAAGGGATTAGGTGCTATTTATCAACTTATTGGTAAGTGCGACACGTATAATCGCGTGTTTGCCTAAATCCACACAAAATAGACCGCAAATCCTCACTTTTTGGATCGGATTAGCGCTTAAAATAGAATATGTCAAAATAACGTTTAATGCCGCTTAATAGGCCAGTCAATTTCCAAGTAACTTTCAAGTAATGTCAAAAAAATTGCTCAAATCAACAGCCATCGTTAGTTTTATGACGCTGGTTTCTCGAATCAGCGGCCTAGTCCGAGATGTGGTTATGGCTAATGTTCTAGGGCCTGGCGCATTGGCTGATGCATTTTTTGTCGCCTTTAGGATCCCCAATTTTCTACGTAGAATTTTCGCTGAAGGGGCATTTTCACAAGCCTTTGTCCCGGTGTTTACAGAGTTAACTGAACAGAATACTGACGAGGCCAAGCGCTTTGTAAATGCAAGCGCGGGAATTCTTGCTTTGATTACTCTGCTTTTAACCGGGTTAGGTATTATTTTTGCACCGTTTATCGTAACAATGTTTGCGCCTGGGTTTGTTGACGACCCAATAAAGTTCAATACCACAGTGGAGGCTTTGCGAATAATGTTTCCATACCTGTTCTGCATATCCTTGGTTGCCATGAGTGCCGGTGTATTGAATACAATCAATAGGTTTGCTGTTCCAGCCATTACGCCTGTTCTTCTCAATCTATGCTTAATACTCGCTATGTGGCAGCTATTGCCAATCTTAGATAACGCGGCACAAGCACTGGCGGTGGGAGTATTAATTGGCGGGATTGTGCAACTAGTATTCCAGTTTCCCAGCTTGTATCGCGAGGGGTATTTCCCAAAACCAAGTATTGATTTTTCTAACCCCGCAGTTAGGCGCGTGTTTAAGTTAATGCTTCCGGCAATTTTTGCGGTATCTGTTGCCCAAGTGAATATGTTGGTGAATACCTTTTTAGCGTCGTTTTTGGTGACAGGCAGTGTTTCATGGCTGTACTTTTCAGACCGTCTTATGGAATTCCCGGTAGGCGTATTTGGCATCGCTCTCGCCACAGTAGTGCTGCCTGGTCTGTCTAAAGAGCACGCGTCTGGAAGTGCTCAAGGATTCTCTTCAATGATGGATTGGGCACTGAGGTGGGTTATGGTTATAGCGGTTCCTTCTACCGTTGCTCTCTATATGCTCGCCACACCGTTGTTGAGCACCATTTTTCAATATAACTCCTTTACCAGTCACGATGTCGTTATGTCCTCTACCGCATTGCGAGCATTTGCGATTGGCATTTGCGGATTTATATTTGTAAAGGTGTTGGCACCTGGATTCTTTGCCAGACAGGATACACAAACACCAATGCGTATAGGCGTCGTTGCGGTCATGGTGAATGTCCTTATGAGTATAATCTTGGTGAAAACGATGCAACATACGGGCCTGGCGTTGGCCATTTCAATTGCAGCTTGGGTAAATGCAGGTTTATTGTTGGTGGTGATAATACGACGAAAAATTTATGTGCCTTTGTCCGGTTGGCTCTGGTTCTCGACCAGAGTTCTGCTTGCCGTTATTCTGATGGGTGCTTGTCTAAGCTATTTTAACCTTCCCGATGCCCATTGGCACGCTGCAGACCTTACAGAAAGGGTAGAGCGATTGTCGTTACTGGTGATCGCCGGTGGATTTAGCTACTTGATTAGTTTGTCGCTGCTGGGTATCCGGCCTAAACAATTGCTGCTGGGTAAGTAATAGCTGATGACTATCGAAATTGGCCATAGTTCAAAGTTGTTTGATCTAAACGAAGCTCGCGAGCATTTG
>CAJQNY010000103.1 GCA_905479805.1 uncultured Arenicella sp. | reverse complement strand
AAGTTATTCGCCAGGTTTGTTTATTTTTCCGCAATACCGTAAAAGTTCAGAATATGTCTTTGAACAACTGAGCAGCGCCGAGGCTGGTATGAAGCTGATGGCGAACCATGTTAACGCGCGTAATTTAGAAGGTCATGGGTTTCGAACCATGATGAAAATGATCCGCAGTACTCCGGCATATCGCTTAGAATATGGCGGCTTTGCTAAATTGCCTGATGACTTTGTGGATCAATTAAAAAGCATCATGGTAGCTCAATCGTAAACGCCTAACTTTACGAACCCAGCTTTCTAATACAGCAACTTTCTAAACAGACAATAAGCCTAGTTTGATGACCGACCCAAATCCAAAATTCCAACGTTCTATTAGAAGTTTCGTTAAGCGCGAAGGCAAGATCACCTCAGGGCAAAATAACGCCATTGAAGAGCTTTGGCCTGCCTATGGTGTTGATTTAGGCCCTGATCAACTAGATCTAAATGAGTTATTCAAACGAGATGCATTTACTATCTTGGAGATTGGTTTTGGCAACGGTTTGTCACTTGCCGAAATGGCGAGCGTTAATCCGCAGCAAAACTTTTTTGGCATTGAAGTGCATAGGCCGGGTGTCGGCAGTTTGTTAGTTCAGGTGAAGAAACAAGAATTAGAGAATGTTCGTGTCTCTCAGGAAGACGCGGTCGAGGTAGTTAAAAATCAAATACCCGCTGCATCTCTAGATCGAGTTCAGGTGTTCTTTCCAGACCCATGGCATAAAAAACGACATCACAAGAGACGCCTGCTCAATGCGGAGTTTGTAGGCTTGTTGGTTGAGAAGTTGAAGCCAGGTGCTACCATTCATGTGGCAACGGATTGGGAAAACTATGCTGAACAAATTCTAGAAGTCTTAAACGCAAATCAAGACTTAGAAAATACCTGTTTTGGTTACGCAGAGAAGCCAGAGTATCGGCCGCATACTAAATATGAGGCCCGCGGGATTCGTCTAGGTCATGGCGTATGGGATGTGGTTTTCTCAAAAAAATCTGCGCAAACGGAATAGTCATCGATTAAATAATGGCTGACCAACCTGACCTTTTTACGACCTCAACAGGTCCCGAGTCTTTACCAGGTTCAGAGCCCTCAGCGGAATCAGAGCCCTCAACTAAAGACGTTAGCATAGATGATCAGACTGATACTGAGGTTGAACAGGTCAGTCGATCGGTGAACGTTAATCATGATGTAAATGATCAATCGATCACAGACAAATTCAATCAAGTAAATAGTCGACACAAGCTTTTTAATGCGCTTGGTAGAGGTTTGCTTGCGGCCGTCGTATTGCTGCTGCTTGCTTTGATGTTTCGGCCGGATGATGATCAAGCTGGTTTGTTAGTTGAACGAGAAGGTTCGTTCGTGGAGGAGGTGTTGGACGGTGGTCGTTTGGCAGAGAGTACTATCTTAATTGCGGAACAACCTCTTACTCCGCAAAACGAGGCCAAGACAAACGTTGCTGACACGGTTGCCAAAGCATCGAAACGAATACTGTTGTACTCAGGCCCCAACGAGCGCGGAACGGTGATATCAACAGTAAAGAGCGCGCTAAACTTAGATGTCAAAAACCCTGGTGTTGTGTGGACAGAAGTTACCTCAATAAATGGGATCCCGGTCTGGATTAGTCGCAAGAATGCGAAGCTGTACGGTACCGGCTACACCATTGTCACGCGAGACAACATTAAGGCTTATTCGAAGCCACAAGCAAGTGATTCTTTCTTGTACGGACGTTTGCCAGAAGGCGAAGTTTCTCGGCTAATCTTAAAGAATAAGGAATGGTTTAGAGTCATTGCGCCGCGCAGTTTTACTGCGTGGGTAAAAACATCCGACTTGTCCATATGACAATTATCAGTAGTTTGTCCCACTGTCATTGAGAGCTTCAAAGTGAATCAACCTTGTCCCATCAGATTCAATAACAAAATCAATAGGCCGGCAACAAACATAGCAATCTTCAATGGTTTGCTGGTTTCCTTGGCTGAGGTCAATAAATGCGGTAAAGCATTCGCCACAATAGGGGCAGCTCACTTGTTGTTCGTATAACATACCGCGATAATAACCAAAGTTTTCTAATCGATTTCGCATAAATGAAAAATCAACCTGATTGGTGGGACCCTTATTCTTGCCAGCCCTACAAACTAAGTGACGTTGATAAGCCGCGCAGTGGTTTTGCTAACCTACTAGAGTACAGCAAGGTCGCCGCCAGCAACTTAGTTGCTCTGCCCGCGATAGCGACGCAATACTTGGCCCTGAATAAACAAGCTGCGGATATTGAGAGTGATCAATTCGTTGGCTTGAGTGTTATGCCTGATGCAGAGTATCAGCATGCAATTCAGGAAATGATCGCCGATATTGGTGTAAAGCAATTATTGATTCGTATTCC
This sequence comes from uncultured Arenicella sp., assembly GCA_905479805.1. Classification (GTDB taxonomy): domain Bacteria; phylum Pseudomonadota; class Gammaproteobacteria; order Arenicellales; family Arenicellaceae; genus Arenicella. The sequence goes on along the minus strand of CAJQNY010000103.1, from coordinate 8,775 downwards.
TAGTTGGGATGTGGAGAACCTGGATGAATACGTTAAATTCATGGAGCTCTTTCCAGACAATGAGTTTGTAATCAACATATTACAAAGTCGAGAGAGTACGCAGAACGTAGCGCAGTGGAAGCAGCAAGTTACTGAGATCATTGCAGCAACGCAATCGATCACTAAAACTTATTGGATAGGCAACGCCATCAACCGGACTAAATGGGGTTGTGCCCACACCGGCGAATACTTTGCTTTACAAGAAGCCGTAGAAGAACTACGTTCACAATTTATGGGGCTGACCTTGCTTGGGTCCTCAATCATTGATTTTGAACCCCTGTTGAGTTGGCGCACGCTTTGGAATTGGAAGGCCTATCGCTTAGATGCGAATGCGGCTCTATTGTATGTAAACAGGCGCCACTCTCCGTACGGAACACAGTACGCTATTTTCGATTTAGAAAACAAATTACGTCTAGCCAAAGCGATGACAAGGCTGTCTAACCGCTGTGACGACAGTTTGTGGATCACAGAAACAAATTGGCCTTTGCTGGATACTAAGCCTTATACTCCCAACTCAGGAAAGCCAACTCGTACTGTTGACGAAGAAACTCAAGCGAAATATTTGAAGTTGTATTATCAAATTGCTTGGCAAACAGGCTGGGTCGACCGTGTGTATTGGTGGCAGTTAATTAACCCTGGATATGGTTTGGTAGATCACAGAGAGGGGAGTCTGCGAAAGATGCCTTCGTACTACGCGCTTAAGGATATTGTGGCAGGTGAGTTAAAATCAGTTCCTGAAAAGCAGTAAGTTTGTTTAGAAAACAGGCCTGACCGCGGCACAAACGGGCTTAACCAAGTGGCGCGCCTATGCGGTGTACTTGCTGACGCCTGTGTCACCGCCGAGCAATAGGACATCAGCGCCACGTTGTGCAAATAGGCCGTTAGTAACGACGCCGGCTATTTGATTAATTTGCTTCTCTAGTTCAACGGGATTCTCTATTTTTAGATCGTGAACATCAATAATAAGGTTGCCGTTATCGGTGATGACATTGTCACGCAACATCGGGTTACCCCCTAATTTCACCAGTTGTCGCGCGATATAGGATTTGGCCATGGGGATCACTTCGATAGGTAAGGGGAATGCCCCCAAAGTGCCGACCAGTTTTGAATCGTCAGCGATGCAAATAAATTTGTCACTGGCGGCAGCAACAATTTTCTCGCGCGTCAATGCAGCGCCACCGCCTTTGATCAGGTGCAGATGTTTGGTTGATTCGTCTGCGCCATCTACGTAGATTGGCAAGTCGCCAACTTGGTCAAGCTCCATGACTTTGATGCCGTGATTGCGCAAACGCTCTGCGCTGGCCTCTGAGCTAGCGACAGCGCCGTCAATCTGTCCTTTCATCTTGGCGAGCTCATCAATAAATAAATTCGCAGTCGAGCCCGTACCCACACCTATAACCCAATCCCATTCGATGTATTCCATGGCGGCTTCGGCGACTAATTGTTTTGCTTGTTCGGGTGACATGGTTTCTTCTCAGTGATACAGGGTTAGTGATTTATACTCGATGATAGGTGACATAATCAAACGGCGGATCATTGTCGAGATTGTGGGTTCTAGCGACTTCCTTAAATTCACTGCTGGCAAAATTTGGGAAAAAGGTGTCAGCCACCGGAGCATCAAAAACTTCGGTCAACTCTAGGCTTGCAGCATAGCTCAAGAATAATTTATAGATCTGGCCACCACCGATAACAAATGCCTTATCGCCGGATTCTTGTTCAGCCAGTTCGATTGCATGGTCTAAAGAGCTGGCGACGACAACACCGTCGGTCTGCCAATCCTTATTTCCTGTTAACACTATATTAAGCCGCCCAGGGAGTGCGCGCCCAATTGAGTCAAATGTCTTACGACCCATGATGATGGGCGACCCCATGGTGATTTCTTTGAAGCGAGGCAGGTCACCTGGCAAGTGCCACAGGAGTTCGTTGTTCCTTCCCATCTCACCGTTTTCACCAATTGCCGCTACTAACACAATTTCCATAATCTATACCGCGATCGGGGCTTTGATACTTGGGTCTGCTTGGTAATCAAGCAATTCAAAATCTTCGAACTTGAAATCAAATAAGCTGTCTACATTAGGATTGATCTGCATGCGAGGTAGCGTTTTAGGGGTTCGGCTCAATTGTTCTTCAGCTTGTGCAATATGGTTATTGTAGAGGTGAACATCGCCGAAGGCATGCACAAAGTCGCCTAATTCCAACTCACATACTTGCGCAACCATCATGGTCAATAAAGCATAGCTTGCTATATTGAAGGGCACACCTAAAAATAAATCGGCACTGCGTTGGTATAACTGACAACTTAACTTGTTATCTGGTGACACATAAAATTGGAATAGGGTATGGCAAGGTGGTAGGCCCGCTTTAGCCATTTCTTCGATTTCAGCAGGGTTCCAGGCAGAAACAATTAAGCGTCTCGATGTCGGATTGGTTTTGATTTCATTGATAACCCATGCGAGTTGATCGATGCCTGAAAAGTTTCGCCATTGCTTGCCGTAAACGGGGCCTAGTTCACCCCACTGTTTGGCGAATTCTGGGTCTTTTTGAATTTGAATGGTGAACAAGTCGAGGCGTTCTTCCCAATCACAAGAATGTTTAACAACCGAATCCGCTAAGCCTTGTTTATTGAGGTAGTTTTGGAATGGCCATTCATTCCAAATGCCCACGCCATTATCAACTAGATATTTGATATTGGTTTCACCACGCACAAACCAAAGCAGCTCATGAATAATGCCTCTGAGAAACACCTTCTTAGTAGTGAGCAGCGGGAAGCCTTCGCCGAGATCACACCTGAGTTGCCGGCCAAATACGCTACGTGTGCCGGTACCAGTGCGATCTTCCTTACCAACTCCGTTGTCTTTAACGTCTTGTAGTAATTCTAGATAGGCTTTCATGGCTATTATCTGAGTGTGTTAAGAGTGTTCACGTGCAATCGCACGGTAGCCAATATCCGTTCTAAAATAGAGCTTGTCCCAGCATATTTTTTCCACAGACGCATAGGCGGTCGCCTGTGCGGCGGTGACTGTATCGCCTAATGCTGTAACGCACAATACTCGGCCTCCGCTGGTGACGACTTCTCCGTCATCGTTGGTTGATGTGCCCGCATGAAACGTTTTGCAATCATCGGTGTCACAGCTATCAAGCCCTTTGATGGCATAGCCTTTGCCATAGGAGTCAGGGTAGCCTCCGGCGGCAAGCACAACGCCTAACGCGGCGCGGCTATCCCAATCAGCCGAGACGGTATCTAGCTGTTTATCGATTGCGGCTAAGCAGAGTTCGCTCAGGTCGGATTTCAAACGCATCATGATGGGTTGCGTTTCAGGGTCGCCGAATCGGCAGTTGTATTCTAATACTCCCGGTGTTCCATCCGGTGCAATCATGATGCCGGCGTACAAAAAGCCAGTATAAGGATGCCCCTCTTTTTTCATGCCCTCCACCGTAGGTACGATGACTTCCTGCATGATACGTTGGTGCATCTCATCGGTGACCACGGGGGCCGGAGAGTAGGCACCCATTCCGCCGGTATTCGGGCCTTGGTCGCCATTGTCTCTGGCTTTGTGATCTTGAGATGTCGCCAGCGGTAAAATATTGTCGCCATCCACCATGCAGATAAAGCTGGCTTCTTCGCCCGCTAAAAACTCCTCCACCACAACTCGGGCACCCGCATCACCGAAGCGGTTGTCGAGAAGCATATCGCGTGCCGCTTCTTGTGCTTGTTGTATAGATTCGGCGACGATCACTCCCTTACCGGCGGCCAAGCCATCGGCTTTGACAACAATAGGAGCGCCTTGCTCAGCTATGTACGCACACGCGAGCCCGGCATCGGTGAACACCTGATAGGCGCCAGTTGGGATTTCGTACTTAGCCAGAAAGTCTTTGGTAAAGGCTTTAGATCCTTCTAGTTGAGCCGCGCCTTGAGTCGGCCCAAAACACTTGAGCCCGGCCTCGCTAAAGGCGTCGACAACTCCGATTACTAAGGGCGCTTCAGGCCCAATAATAGTCAGTTCTACAGCGTTGTTTTGCGCAAAGTTGATCAGTCCTTGAATGTCTTCAACACCTATTTCAACGTTAGAAACCTTGGGTTCGCCAGCCGTGCCGGCATTCCCTGGGGCGACATAAACGTTTTGAATATAGTCGGCTTGTGCAACCTTCCAAGCGAGGGCGTGTTCGCGGCCGCCACTGCCAACAATTAAGACATTCATATTATGCGAGTACTCTAGGGTTGAGGTTCAAAACTTGAGCCTAGATTTTACATGTTGCTCTATTAAATGTCTTGGATTCGCGGTGAATCTACTACCAATACTCTTTATTAAGCAATAAGCAGCTCGGTTACCTCGTAAATGCTAGTCGGAAGCTCCTTTCTCCAAACCCTTAAGAAATTCACCCATTTTTTCACCAGCTTCTTCGGGGGTCATTTCGTCAATATTCTCAATACTAAGGTTATCAAGATAGGCGGATGTGCTACGAGCAACTCGTTCAGAGCTAATACCAACAAGTATCCCAATAACCGCTAATATGGCTAATACCATCTTGGCAGTTTGAGTCTTGATTGCATGCGTTTCGATCGATGCCGCGTAGAGGATGTACATGCCCCAGAGTGTTTTTACAACGCCACCTAGGTATGGAATGATGGAGATCACGGCCACAATCGGAGCAATAGCCATGCTGTATGCCACGCAACGATAGGCCGTTTCGTAGTCTTTTTCAGATCCCATTAATTTCCACACCACGAACATGATCGCAGCACCGATAAAGCTACCAATAGCAATCATGATAGGGAAAAAGATAATCGCGCTCATAGCACTTCCACCGCTCATCATCGGTGCCATTCCTAGGCCAACGAAGGACAGAACGGCAGTGATAATCGCTGTTGCGACGGCCATCACTAATACAAAAATGAGTGGGTTTACTAAGCCGCCAGTGGTCGGCATCTCACGATAAAATTGAAATGGGTTGGTGATAACCTTCTTTGCGTCACTGATGACAGTGTTAATGTCAAAGCTGTTTTCAGACATGTGTGGCTCCTTGATTGCGTGATCTATTTGATTCGAGTATAGCTATTTTTCATGGAGAAGAAAAATGCACCTGTAATGTGGCTCAGCGAACTATTTAGAACCCAGAAAATCCAATTGTCGCCATGCTTCATAGGCCATGATGGCGACGGTGTTGGAAAGGTTCAGGCTTCTATTGTTGGGGGCCATTGGAAGGGTGAGGCGTTTGTCTTCACTCACAGATTCTCTGACATCACTTGGTAGTCCGCGTGTTTCTGGCCCGAATAAAAAGTAGTCACTCTTTGCAAAATTAGCATCGCTGTATTTCTGTGTGCTGTGTGTGGACAGGGTGAACAAACGTTGTGGGCTCTCATTGCGCATAAATGAAGCAAAGTCTGGGTGTATTGAGATTGCTTCCCAGTCGGAATAATCGAGTCCGGCGCGTCGGAGTTTTTTGTCGTCTGGTACAAATCCCAGCGGTTCGATCAGATGGAGTTGCGCACCTAAGTTGGAGCAGAGTCGAATGATATTTCCGGTGTTTGGGGCTATCTCGGGTTCGTACAGAACGATATTAAACATTTGATTATTCCGGGTGGGTACGAGAGAGCTCTATTTTTAAAGTTTGCCCAGACTTCAACACTTCAATTAGTGACAAGACCAAAGACAGAAACATAAAACCGAGACTGGTTATGAAAAAACCTTCACCTAAGGTTTGCTTCTGGATGATAAGTAGGAACATCGACAGCAGGCAACATAAGAACGAGACTATTCCAAAGGCTTGCATGTATTTAATGAGAGAGATGCGCAAATATAAATTACTAATTTGGCGCTCGCGATTTGGGTCTTGGTGTTCGTCCACTAAGATATTAAGCTGCCGGATGACGGTGGCTAACGTTAAATATCGATTGGTGAATGCCAAGAAAAGTAAGGAGATTCCAGGGAACAAGAATGCTGGGTCGGTAATGCTTAACGTCATAAGGTTTTATTACGTAGTTTTTGAAATGGTTAGAGCCTAAAGTGGATAGCTTCTAAAATGGCTTAACCACGACTAAGATCACGATAGGAATCATGAAGAATACGGGGAGCTCGTTCATAAAACGATAGTAGCGATGGGTATGCGTGTTTTTGTTTTCACGAAATTGTTTGATCGTATAGCCGCACCAAACATGGTAAGCCAAGGTACACGCTACCAAAAAGAGTTTGGCAATCATCCAGTTGCCCCAATAGCCATAACTCAGAAGCCACAGACCAAACACGATAACGGCGATTGCACTCGGCGTCATGATTCCGTTGAATAGTTTTCTCTCCATAAGCTCAAAGCGTTCTTTGCTTAATTTGTCTTCGCTCATAGCGTGGTAAACAAATAGCCGAGGCAGATAAAATATGGCCGCAAACCAAGTGATAACAGTGATGATATGAAAGGCTTTAATCCAGAGCATAATTGAAGGTTTGGGTCTGATGCAGTTAGCGAGGCTTAGCTTAGCATTTATCGGGTATTCTAGTCAGGCAGATAATCCTGCAACATTTCGTTGATCATCTGTTGGCCTCTGTCGCTCAGCCGCAATTGATTTTCATTGATCTCGATCAAGCCTTTTTGTTGATGGTCGTCTAATTGTTTTCGAACCGAATCCAAGGTACGGCCGGTTCGTTGCTGCAGTAGATCTAGGTCAAAGCCGGCGCTGAGGCGCAAGGCGTTCATCATAAATTCAAAGGCTAGCTCGGCAGGATCTATGACGTTTGTTGCGCCACCGAAAGTATCGCCACCTTGCGCACGGTTTAGGTAGCTTGTTGGGTGTTTTACTTTCCAGTTGCGAGTGACATTTTCAGCAGTGGTGATTTTTCCGTGGGCGCCAGCGCCAATTCCAAGATAATCACCAAACTGCCAATAATTTAAATTGTGCCGGCATTGGTGACCTGGTTTTGCGTAGGCAGATACTTCGTAGTGGTGATAACCATTCTCTGCTAAACGACCTTGGATTGTTGTTTGCATACCCCAAATGGCGTCATCTGAGGGTATGGGTGGCGGTTGGTGATGAAATAATGTATTCGGCTCGATAGTGAGTTGGTAACAAGATAGATGCGTTGGCGCAATGTCCAAAGCGGACTGCACATCACGTAATGCCTGCTCCGTGCTCTGTTCTGGAAGCCCGAACATAAGGTCGAGATTAAAATTATCAAAGCCAGCATCGCGTGCGTATCTTGCGGCGGACAGGGCTTCCTCACTATTGTGGGCTCGGCCAAGTTTTTTCAAGTGAGTCGCATTAAAACTCTGCACGCCGATCGAAAGTCGGTTAACGCCTGCTTGGCGAAAACCAGAAAATTTCTCGCGCTCGGAACTGCCTGGATTGGCTTCTAAGGTGATTTCGATATCATGACTAAAATCCAGACGGCTCTGAACTCCCTGCAATAGGCTCTGAATGCTCTCTGCTTTAAATAAAGACGGAGTGCCACCGCCGATAAAAATGGATTGAATCTCACGTTCTGTTATTGCCGCCCCAAAACTAACTATGTCGGCATCTAAATCTTGTAATAGCGCGTTAATATAAGCAGGCTCATCGACACTGGTCCTGGCGAGGTGAGAGTTGAAATCACAATAAGGACATTTTTTTTCACACCAGGGGATGTGGATGTAGAGGCTAAGAGGGATCATGGCAGAATTTTGACAGAAGCCAGCCAACAACTAAAGCAGTTGTTGCCTACTTCGATTGTGGCTTACTTCGATTAACGCTGCAGGTAAATTTATTCGCCGCGCTTGAGCGCGAGATTATTCCTGACGCCACGTTTATCTGGTTTTTGTCTTTCTTGGAATACTTTGGGTTGGCTGGCTAATTGTTCAGCCAATGCCTTTCTCTCAATAATACTGGCAGGCGTTTCTTCAAACATCTCCTGAGCCAAGGTTGCTGAGACACGTTTTTCTCGAACCTGTGTTACTTCTATCGTGATTCGGTAAAGTCCCTTTTTTATGCTTAAGATATCACCAGTACAAATGACTGATGCAGGCTTCAATGTGTTCTTGGCCCGACTGACTTGCCCATTTTTTATTGCTTTTACGGCAATGGTCCGAGTTTTATAGAAACGCGCTGCCCACAGCCACTTGTCAATACGAACTTGGTTTGGATCACTATTTTTCATCAAAATGTTTTACAAAAGGGCCAAATTTAGAGGTTTGAACATTAAATCTCGTCAAAAAGAGTGAAATCGCCACATTTAAGACACGAAACTTGGCTATACTCTAAGTATTAATAAAAAAGACTGAGATAAAACAACAATATACCGCACTGTTATAAAAATGAACTTATATAAGTGTCAATTGAGCATTCTAAATGAATTGTTCAGCAAGAAGCAGAAATAAGCGTGTTGTTATTATATTGAGATCAGTTAGATAAAATATTGTTGATTTTAGAAGATTCCAAGGGGTAATTGAGGTTTTCTGAGGTTTGTAGAAGTACTGAGAGTTAAAATGAAGTTATTAGGAAAATTAAGAGGATTTGATTTTAAGGCCCGAAACCCTGTTTTCGAGCTGACACGCCTTGCGGTATTAACCGTAGGTTTGTCTTTTGTGTTCGCCACGGCTTCTTACGCTGACGACGAGACTTTTAAAGTGCGTCCTAGCCTCATGTGGCTATCTGGCGATATTAATGTGTCAGTGTTTGATGATAGTGAATATGATTCATTCCTAGGGAAGGGTGAGTTTTGGAGTGAAAATTGGGGCGTCACCGCTAATCTACTGCAAAATGATAACAACGAT
>CAJQNY010000102.1 GCA_905479805.1 uncultured Arenicella sp. | reverse complement strand
CTAATTTCATCAAGCAGAGCTGTTTTTTCAGCTTTATCACCACCTGGCAGTTTAATCTTGACCAGCTCATGCTGATTTAGCGCACCCTCAAGCTCGTTTAACACCGCGTCGGTTAGTCCTTTATTGCCGATTGAGACAATTGGGTTTTTACCATGTGCGATGCCGCGGAGATAGTTCTTTTGTTTTCCAGTAAGTGTCATAATTGTTACTTTAGAGCGGTCTTAATTGAGACGCGCGATTCTACACATATTAGCGAGTAATTCACCTCAAATGGCGAAAAAAGGCAATAAAACTGGAGAATGGGCCAGACGACATATTAACGATCCCTATGTAAAGCGTGCGAAGAGCCAGGGCTATCGGTCTCGAGCGGTCTATAAATTCATCCAGATAGCAGAGCAAGATAATTTACTGAAACCAGGAATGGTCGTGGTTGATTTGGGGTCAGCGCCGGGAGGTTGGTCACAATTTATTGCGCGGCAGCTTCCTTCTAAAGCAACAATCATTGCAATCGACCTTTTGGATATGGACCCGATAGACGGTGTGCATTTTATCAAGGGTGACTTTCAAGATGAGGATGTGTTGTCAAAATTAGATAAAATATTAGATGGACGACCGATCGACCTTGTAATTTCAGATATGGCGCCCAATATTACAGGTGTAAGAAGCTCTGACGAGGCCTTGTTTGAAGGCATTTTGGATTCTGTGTTGCATTTTTGTGAGCTCCGTCTTAAACCGAATAGCCATTTATTGGTTAAGTTGTTTGAAGGCAGTGCTGCACATTATTTTCGACGTGAGATCAAAGGTCGTTATAAGAGTGGTGTTGTAAGAAAGCCAGATGCATCACGGCCCAAGAGTAGAGAGTATTATTATCTAGCTAAGCACAGAATTGCTTAATTAATAATCCCTCACACCCAAATGCTTGTTCACTGGTACAATGGTGGGCTAACAAAATTTAAACGTGGGCTAGTTTAGCCGGAAGTTGCTACACTTTTATAAGTGGAGATACCTCTAAAAAGTTACTACTTAGGAATAGCTTTTAGAAACGCGTAAATCAAAGCATAAAATATTAATCCAGTTAGCGAATTGGTAACAGTTAATTGGTAGAACGAATACTTAATTTCACGCATTTAGCGTGCTAATAATGTGACGATAGGTCTTATGACTAAAAAGGTACAGTCTTGTGAATAAAATCACCAATATCATTGTAATGGGTCTTCTTTTCTTGATGATCGGTTCTTGGCTTGCAGATCAATCTCAGCCAGCGGCGGAGGTTGCAGATCTGAAGTACTCAGAATTCATGCAGAAAGTTAAAGCTGGAACTGTCAGCAACTTGGTGTTGGATGAGAGTGAGCGTTTGATTACCGGCGATTTGACGGCCGGCGGAAAATTTAAGACCGTCATGGCCTACGATGAAGAACTCATCGACACACTTATTAATCGAAATATTACCTTTGAAGCTAAACAGCCAGAGCGTGGCTCAGTATGGCAGAGCATTCTAATCAACACTTTGCCGCTGATATTATTTATCGGTGTGTGGATTTACCTCATGCGTCAAATGCAAGGCGGCGGTGGCAAGGGTGCAATGAGTTTTGGAAAGAGCCGTGCTAAAGTTCTAGATCAAGACACCAACCGAGTGACATTTGAGGATGTTGCCGGTGTGGAAGAGTCAAAAGAGGAAGTTCAGGAAGTCGTAGACTTTTTAAAGGATCCCTCAAAATTTCAAAAGCTGGGCGGCAGAATGCCAAGCGGAATATTGATGACGGGTAGCCCAGGTACTGGTAAAACCCTGCTTGCTAAGGCGATTGCGGGTGAAGCTGAAGTGCCATTCTTCTCGATTTCCGGTTCTGACTTTGTAGAGATGTTTGTAGGTGTCGGTGCATCTCGCGTGCGCGACATGTTTGAACAAGCTAAGAAGAATGCACCCTGTATTATTTTTATAGATGAAATTGATGCGGTTGGACGACAACGTGGGGCTGGGATTGGCGGCGGTAATGATGAGCGCGAACAGACCCTCAATCAGTTGCTTGTCGAGATGGACGGCTTTGAAGGAAACGAAGGTATTATTGTTATAGCAGCGACTAATAGGCCTGATGTTTTGGATGCGGCCTTATTGAGGCCTGGCCGATTCGATCGCCAAGTGCATGTGCCGTTGCCAGACATTCGTGGTCGAGAACAAATATTAAAAGTACACATGCGCAAAGTCCCTATTGGTAAGACAGTAGACGGAGCGATCATCGCGCGCGGTACCCCTGGTTTTTCTGGAGCGGATCTAGCCAATTTAGTTAACGAAGCCGCGTTGTATGCTGCGCGTGGTGCTAAAAAACTGGTAGAGATGAGCGATTTTGAGTTTGCCAAAGATAAGGTAATGATGGGTGCCGAAAGACGGTCAATTGTGATGCCGGAAAAAGAGCGCCTGAATACGGCATACCACGAATCTGGTCATGCGGTTGTTGGGGCCGTGTTAAAAGATCTTTACGATCCGGTACATAAGGTAACCATAATTCCTCGTGGACGAGCACTTGGTCTAACATTCTATTTACCTGAAGAAGATCGTTACGGATACGACAAAGAGTATTTGCTTGCGAGGATCGCTGTGGCCTTAGGCGGTCGAATTGCAGAAGAAGTATTTATGAACCAAATGACGACGGGTGCTTCAAGTGATTTTGAGGGTGCCACTGAAATGGCGCATAACATGGTTGCACGCTGGGGAATGAGCGATAGTTTAGGAACTCGCGTATACGCTCAAAGTAGCCCAGAAGGTGGCTTGGGTGGAAATACGAGTTCAAACATGAGTAATCAAACGGCCAATCTAATTGATACCGAAGTTTCTAGAATTCTTACGGAGCAATATGATCGTGCTAAGCAGATCCTAGAAGACAATAGAGATAAAGTAGAACTGATGACTGAGTGTCTGATGGAATACGAAACGCTTGATGCAGATCAAATAGTTGAAGTCATGCAGGGAATTAGGCCGAAGCCCCCAGCCGATTTGCCTACGCCAAAGAGCGACAGCAATGATGGTTCTGATGATGATAAAAAAGATAGCCCATCGATTAAACCTCAAATGGATAACCCCGCTAGCGACGCTTAAAAACATTGGCTCTTAGTCTCTTTTGGGCTTGGAGCCGATGTTGCTAACTTTATGAGTACCACGCCCATGTCTCCAATTGCGGAAATTTTGCAACGGCCAGGCACGGCAATTATGGGCATCATCAATGCCACACCGGATTCCTTCTCTGACGGGGGAAGATTTAACGGCGAGCAAGCGGCAATAGATCATGGCCTAAAATTAATTGATGATGGTGCCGACCTGTTGGATATTGGTGGTGAATCTACCCGCCCAGGCGCCGATTTTGTATCACCCCAAGAAGAAGCCGACCGCGTGTTACCGATCATTGAAGGGCTGACTAAAGTAACGGATGTGCCAATTTCAATAGATACCCATAAATCTGAAATAATGCGACTGGCAGTAGACGCAGGTGCGTCAATGATTAACGATGTTAATGCGCTACGTTCACCGGGAGCGCTGCAAGCAGCGGTTTTGGCACAGGTCCCCGTTTGCATTATGCATATGCAGGGTGAGCCAAAGTCAATGCAGAAATCACCATGTTACGAAGATGTGGTTACAGAAATAATTCGTTTCTTGGCTGATCGTTTAGAAGAATGTGAGTTAGCAGGAATAGCTCGAAACCAAGTAATTATGGACCCAGGCATAGGGTTTGGGAAATCCTTGCAGCACAATTTACGGTTATTGAAAGCGGTGCCTCAACTAAAAACTGAACTCGGTTGTGATGTATTGATTGGCGTCTCCAGAAAATCAATGATAGATGAAGTGCTGGGCCGAGCGGTTGATAAGCGAACCGCTGCCAGTGTTGGATTAGCTGTGCAGGCAGGATTAAATGGCGCTAGAATAGTTAGAGTTCACGATGTCCGCGAGACATTTGATGCTCTAAGGTGTGTGGAAGCCGTCAATCAAGTGTAGGCCTCGACAGTTTCGTTGAAGAATAATTTACCCCAAATTGAAGAATAACAATGAGTAGAGCATTTTTTGGTACCGATGGAATTCGAGGTGAAGTTGGAGTGGAACCCATAACACCGACCACCATAGTTAAACTAGGATGGGCCTTAGGGACGGTGATCAAGAACCATTACGGTAAAGGTAGTGTATTGGTTGGCAAGGATACACGTGTATCAGGGTATTTATTAGAGTCATCAATGGAGGCTGGGCTGTCATCTGCAGGGATGGACGTTACTATGCTCGGGCCGCTGCCCACGCCTGCTATTGCTTATCTAACGCAAACAGCCAGAGCTAATGCCGGCGTAGTGATTTCTGCCTCGCATAATAATTACGCAGATAACGGCATTAAATTTTTCTCGCCCAATGGAACTAAGATTTCCGATGAAATCCAAGACGAGATAGAACAGCTGATGTTTTCCGAGATGGAAGTTGTTGCTTCAAGGGAGTTGGGCAAGGCTTATAGAATGGATGATGCTGTTGGGCGCTACGTTGAGTTTTGCAAAGGAACAATTCCGCGACGTATGAATTTTAAAGGATTAAAGGTTGCACTGGATTGCGCCAATGGTGCTGCTTATCAATCCGCACCCGCTGTATTTGACGAACTCGGTGCAGACACCTACGTAATCAATAACCACCCTGATGGGTTTAATATTAATCATCAGTGCGGGTCTACACACATAGAAGGGCTGCGATCAGTCGTTCTTGAGCAAAAGTGCGATATCGGTATTGCATTTGATGGCGATGCCGATCGCGTGTTAATGGTTGACCGTAATGGTGAAACGGTTGACGGTGACCAATTACTCTTTGTAATCGCTAATAGCTTAAAAGAGCAGAACCGACTTAAAGGTGGTGTTGTTGGAACTGTGATGAGTAATTTTGGCATGGAAAAGGCCTTAGCAGATCGAGATATTCCTTTTGTAAGAGCTCAAGTAGGCGATCGTTATGTGATGCAAGAGTTAAAAGCACGAGATTGGGTTATAGGCGGAGAATCATCAGGACATATTATTTGCTTGGATAAGACAACTACTGGAGATGGATTGGTGTCGGCGTTACAGGTGTTGTCACAAATGCAATTCATGGATCAACCATTAGATGAATTAGTGGGGAAAATGGAAATGTACCCACAAGTAATGATCAATGTGCGTTTGCCAAATGACGCTAATGCGCAGCAGATTTGCACTCATGCTTTAGTGTTAGAAGCCGTCGAAAGCGCAGAACAGCTCTTAGAGGCAACGGGTCGAGTGCTGTTGAGACCTTCGGGCACCGAACCTGTTATTCGGGTAATGGTTGAAGGCTATGATGAAAGCCTGGTTAAGCAATGCTGTGAGTCGATTTCATCGGCCGTTAGCAATGCCATCGCGAACTAGGCGTGGCGACTACGGGAGCGACATAATTGAACGTGTTTTAGCGCCCAAAAAAAGCCTCTTTCATGTAGTTCTTCACTATATGCTGTGGTAATATCCGCGCTCTCATAAACATCGATCGGTCTCTATTGTGCGACGCATTCTAATAGCAGGTAATTGGAAGATGAACGGCAGTCTGTCTCAGACTTCCGAACTCATTTCTGGTATTGCTGGCTATTTAAATGGGCTTAGTCAGAATAGCCTATCGTTTGATGTTTTGGTTTGCCCTCCGAGCCCCTATTTAGCCGCTGCTAACGCTGCTGTTGATAGTAATGTGGCGATAGGTGCGCAAAATGTAAATGCGAACAGCAACGGTGCATTTACTGGTGAGATAGCTTTGTCTATGTTGTCTGAGTTTTTCTGTGACTATGTTCTATTAGGACATTCTGAACGACGTGAACTATTTGCTGAGACTGATGAGCATATAGCGGCCAAATTTGCGGCTTGTATAGGCAGTGAAATAACGCCAATTCTGTGTATTGGTGAAACACTGCAACACCGTCAGGCCGGCGTGACAGAATCAGTTATATCTAAGCAATTAGATGCAGTACTAGAAGTAGTCGGTATAGCAGGGTTTAGCAAGGCGGTTATCGCCTATGAGCCTGTTTGGGCTATTGGGACCGGTGAAACGGCCACTCCAGATCAAGCGCAAGAAGTTCATGCGTTTATACGCAGTAAGCTTGAATCATTGGACAAAGAAGTAGCGTCAGATATGAGAATTCTGTACGGCGGAAGTATGAAGGCCGAGAATGCTCATGAACTGTTATCACAACCCGATATTGATGGTGGGTTGATTGGTGGGGCTGCGCTGAAAGTCGACAGCTTTACTGGTATTTGCCAAGTTGCACATGGCATAAGCAAGTGAAGTTGAATTGTAATTAGAAATGAATATAGATTGCGGAGGGTATAAAGCTCTCCCAATAAATGAGTTGAAAACGAGTTAAATATTATGACTACGACCATATTGATTATCGTAAATGTATTTGCCGCCTTGGCAATTATTGTGTTGGCATTGATGCAGCAAAGTAAAGGAGACATGGGCTCCGCATTTGGCGGTGGTGGATCACAAAGCATGTTTGGGAGCCGTGGTTCAGCAAACTTTCTGAGCCGTACTACGTCAATTATGTGTGCCGTTTTCTTTATTTCTAGCCTCTCCTTAGCGTATGTCTATGCTAAGCGCGCTGAGTCAAATAGCGTAGTAGGTAGCTCTGTTCTTCAACAATCGACTGAAGTTCCTTCAATCGAAAGCGAGATTCCGACTATTGAGAGCGATATCCCTTCTATCGACAGTTCAGAAGTTCCGAGTATTGATGTCGATACTGCTGAGACAGTTGAGTCTGTCGAAAACGCAGCAGCAGAAATTGAGCAGAGTATCGAGTCTGCTATCAATGACGTACCTGCAGTACCAGAGCAATAGTTCATTTGGTTCTCTAATACATAGCGTGTTGTTCGTAAGAAGATAGAACGAAATGAAGAATATGATTTTTATTGATGCCCAGGCGGTGGAATTGGTAGACGAAGTGCAGGAGCGCGAGTGTCGCGACCACAGGACGTATAGGAGCGACCACGCGTAGCGTGTTGTTCGTAAGAAGATAGAACGAAATGAAGAATATGATTTTTATTTATGCCCAGGTGGTGGAATTGGTAGACACGCTATCTTGAGGGGGTAGTGGCGCAAGTCGTGCCGGTTCAAGTCCGGCTCTGGGCACCATTTTAGTGTTTTATAGGGTTTAGAGAAGTCCAGTAAAACGATATAAAGCAAGTAGATACAAGGGATGTAAGTCCAAGGTTATGTAATAGTATCCAGTGACATCCAAAGGAATTGGGGGTAATATTGGGGGTAAGATACAACATCCGAGAGATAGATGCTTACTTCCACCAAGATCAATTCATTAAAGCCAAAGGATAAACCGTATAAGACTGCGGATGCTCATGGCCTGTACATTGACGTACGTCCGACAGGTGCCAAGTTCTGGCGACAGAAGTATCGATACAATGGAATCGAGAAACTACTATCTCATGGCAAGTACCCAATAATCAGTTTAGCGGATGCCCGTAAGTTACGTGATG
>CAJQNY010000101.1 GCA_905479805.1 uncultured Arenicella sp. | reverse complement strand
ATTTTCTTTAGGTACTTTAACGTCTTTAAAAAATAGCTCTGCAGTATCTTGAGCCTTGAGACCCATTTTATCTAAATTGCGACCGCGCTCGAACCCTTCCATGCCACGCTCAACGACCATCAAAACCATCGAGTGAGAATTTTTACCGCCTTCCAGTTTTGCCGCGACAATCACTAGATCAGCCAATATCCCATTAGATATATAAGTCTTCTGTCCGTTCAACACAAAATGGTCGCCTGCGTCTCTTGCTGTCGATCGCATTCCGGCTAAATCACTACCAGCATCGGGCTCAGTCATTGCCACAGCAAGGATCTTTTTACCTGAGACACAGTCGGGTAGAAACCGTTCTTTTTGTTCTTCATTGCCAAAACGATCCAAATAAGGACCGACCAACCGGCTATGTAAAGTGTTAAACCATTCGGCGGCTTGCTGGCGTACCGTCTCTTCAATGATGATTTGCTCGTAGCGGAAATCTTTATCGCCCAATCCACCGTACTTCTCGTCCGGCCAAATCATTAGAAAGCCTTGTTCCCCAGCCTTAGTGAATGCATCTCGGCTAACAATGCCATCTTCACGCCATTGTTCTAGATTCGGTGTTATCTCTTGTTCTAAAAACTTGCGATAGGCTTCACGGAACATTACTTGTTCTTCGGTAAAATTTCTCATTCTAGGCTCGTTTGATTGGCCAAACCGGCATCGATCGTACGGGTTTAGCTCTGGAGGTTAAAAGGGTTTCTGCAATGTATTTTATGTCTTACACACCGAAATTCAATGGCAGAACACATCACACATATAAACATTTTTTATCGAACTCATCTTAGATATTGACTAAAAACATCTCAGACATGAGATTTATGTCTATTAATTCGAATAAAAGCGTCATTGTTTCTTATTGAATTAATACTACAATAATCTGCTTTATAAAGTAGAAAAATAGGCGAATCATGTTTGATAAGAATACCCTGCAAGACAAAGTCGCGTTCATCGCTGGTGGTACCAGCGGCATTAATCTTGGCATAGCTAAGGGCATGGCCGAAGTTGGTGCTAAAGTTGCTGTGTTAGGACGGAATTCCGACAAGGCAAATGCCGCTGCACAAGAAATCTCCGATGCCTTTGGTGGAACCGCTATTGCCTTAAGTGCCGATGTACGTGACCCAGACCAGGTATCGGCTGCACTCGAAGAAACCGTTGCTCAATTGGGCAAGATTGACATTTTGATTTCAGGTGCCGCAGGGAATTTCCCAGCTCCAGCGTTAGCCATTAACCCCAAAGGGTTTAAGACAGTGGTTGATATTGATCTCATCGGAACCTATAACGTTTTTCATCTAGGCTTTAATCACCTTAACCCCGGTGCCTCCTTAATTGCGATTACCGCTCCACAAGCCGTGGTGCCGATGCCATTTCAAGCACATGTTTGCGCAGCAAAAGCTGGCATTAATATGTTGGTGAAATGCCTAGCGGCAGAATGGGGACCAGCCGGAATTAGGGTTAATGGAATTTCACCTGGAGCCATTAACGATACCGAAGGCGCGGATAGACTTGCACCAGAAGGCCCAATGCGCGATGCCATGATCAGCAAAGTTCCAATGAGAAGGTTTGGCGAAAAACAAGAAATCGCTGATGCAGCAATTTATCTGAGTTCCTCAGTTGGCAGCTATGTTAGCGGCACGATTCTAACGGTTGATGGCGGGACTGAATTAGGCGATAGCAGCGCAGATTGCTTGGCTATTCCAAAACGCTAATTTTTTGCAAACTCTTGAAACCATTTTATTCGTTCTTACGTCTAAAGAATAAGTAGGTCTTGATAGCCAGGTTATTTCGTGGGCAATTAAGATAAAAATAAACTTAAGCCTTTAGGAGAAATGTATGTGGGATAAGATTGCGGGAATCGCGATAATTCTGGCTGTGGTGTACTTCTTTGTTGATGTCACACGCGCTGATTCGAGCCAAAAGACAGTTGAAGATTCATATCAAGTAAGTTCTGGTGGCACTTTAACTTTGAAGTCTGACTCTGGATCAATTTCGATAGAGTCTCATTCGAAAGAAACCGTTGAAGTTGAGGTTCGTCGGAAAGGCAAGAATTCTGACAACTTTGAGGTCAGCATTGATCATCAAGGCGATGATGTTCTTATTGTCGGTGAACGCAAAGGATCATGGATTAGTTATAATCTGGGCATTCATTACGAAATCAAAGTGCCAGAGAAATACAACGTTAATTTAAAAACGGGCGGTGGCTCGATAAGTCTCGCGGACCTGAATGGCGAAGTAAATGCCAAGACTTCAGGCGGTTCTATTTCCCTCGGACGTATCGCCGGCGATATCGAAGTGAATACATCAGGTGGATCAATTAGTGTGGATGAAGTCATGGGAGAGATTGACGCACACACCTCGGGTGGGAGTATCAAAGCCACAATTTCCAAGCAACCTAAAGAAGACAGTGAATTATCAACTTCTGGTGGGAGCATCTCAGTGCGCCTTGCTGAAGACATCGCTGTTGACCTCTATGCGAAAACCAGCGGTGGGCGAGTTAGTAGCGAGTTTGACATTGAAGGCACGGTGAAGAAGACTAAGATTCGTGGCAAAATCAATGGCGGCGGACCAAATTTGGAGCTTAAAACCAGTGGCGGAAGTGTGCGGATTAAGAAGTTGTAGGAAACGCTAACCCCAAATCAGTTAAGAACCGCGATAGCCGAATGCTATCGCGGTTTTTTTCGTTTAATTGGTGCGCTTTGTGGTCTCTGATATCGCCCACGTGACTACCTCGTCCTGAATAAATATTAGAATAGTGCCCTATTCCAATAAAAGCGACGGTGACCTTTGTGAGTGATTTTAACGGTAAAACAGCATTAATTAGTGGTGGTGCTGAAGGTATTGGATTCAGCATAGCCAGTGCAATGGGTGATCAAGGTATGAACATCGTGATTGCAGATATTGATGAAACGCAGCTTAGAGTAGCCGAAGAAAAACTTACTGCGAAGAATGTACCCGTACTTGCGCTTAAGATGGACGTGACCAAACTTGAAGATTGGCAAGCAGTACAAGAGAAAGCTGTTACACAATTCGGCAATATTCACATGCTGGTCAATAATGCCGGTGTAGCTACGGCACCCGGCCCATTAGAAGCAACTAATTATGATGACTGGCAATGGGTTTTAGATGTCAATTTAATGGGTGTAGTCCGGGGTACGCATATAATCGGCTCACACATGAAGCAACACGGTGAAGGTGGTTGGATGGTGAATGTGGCATCCATGGCCGGAATGGCAGGCGTGCCCACAGCCGGAGCGTATACAGCAACGAAAGTTGCCGTCGTTGGCATGTCGGAATCTTGGCAACCAGAAATGGCGAAGCACAATGTTCACGTTGCAGTGCTCTGCCCTGCGTTCGTCAAGACTCGAATCCACCTCTCAGGTCGTAACCGGACAGCCGAAGATCAAAACAGTTTCGATGACACTAAGGTCAATACTAAAGATTTGCCGGGTGGATCATTGGTTGAAAATGGGATAGATCCGGAACTAGTCGGTATGCGAGTCGTTGAGGCACTGCAAGCACAAGAGTTCTATATATTCACACACCCCAGCCATCGCGAGAGTTTACAAATGCGTGGTGCCGCGATTGATCAGGCATTTGAAAGAGCTGCTCAAAGCCCAATTTTGGCTGACATAGAAGACGATCCAAATATTGTATTTGGGTAGTTTCATCCGCAGACAACAATTAGCTGATCTGAGCTTTAAGGTTGGCTAGTAACGAGATTCCCCATGCTCAAGGCTGTTAATGGCTCAAGGCTGATAAAAGCTCAGAGCTGTCGATAGTCAGCTGTTACTTTACCATTGCTACTAATTTCTATTTCGGAGGCGGTTTCGCGCATCGTTTCTAAAAGTCCTTCGGCGTACCATTGTTGCATACTGTCTAACGAGAGCAGGTTGTCGCAATAGGCTTGGGCTGGTGGATCCAGTGCCAAACCAAAGGTCTGCACACGAAAAGCAACAGGCGCATAAAATGCGTCAACGGCAGTAAACTGTGCGCCTGTTAGGAAAGGACCACCAAACTTAGATAAGCCTTCGCACCAAAGTTCATTCAAACGGTCAATATCCGCTTGGAGTGCCTGGCTGATTTCATTTAGCTCAACCCGTAGCCCTACATTCATACCACAACTATTTCTAAGGGCAGGAAACCCTGAATGCATCTCAGCTGCGGCCGATCTCGCCCACGCCCTGACAGTTTTTTCTCTTGGCCATACATTTACATGATCTTCTGCTAAATATTCGCAAATAGCCAAAGAGTCCCAAACGACTTCCTGATCATCATAAAGACATGGAACTTTGGCATTCGGCGCAAACTTTCTGAAATTCTCAAAGTTATTCATTCCATCAAACAGGACGATCTCTTCGACAAACGGGATTTCGAGTTCGTGCATTAACACCCAAAGGCGTAACGACCATGATGAATAGTTTTTGTTTGCAATGAATAGAGTGTACATCTGAGAAGGCTCTTTATAGCTGCATGTAATCAACTATTATTGATGAAACCATTTATTTTTGAAATGGCGATAGCTGTATCTTTTAGTTTCGGACCTAGTACCGGAAATACATGAAACTGCGTAGGATAAACATCGAGCTCTACATCACTTCCTTCTCGCTTTGCACGTTCCGCAAACTCTACACCCTGGTCAAAGAACATTTCGCCACCGGCTACTTGAAGGAGGGTTCGAGGCAAATTACTCAGATCTGCATTAATAAAATTAACTCTGGTGTCCTGCTTATCGGCATTTTGAATATGCGATTCATAGCTGGCGATCAAGAACTCTGGTATGAATATATCGTTGGGCACATTGCTCGTAATTGAGCCAGTAGTTGCGGTTGGTTCGACCCATGGAGAGAGCAGCACGAGATTGTCTACCTTAGCGTTTGATGGATCGGCGGCCAGCGATTGTACGGTGGCAATTGATAAACCTCCTCCTGCTGAATCTCCCATCACCGTTAGAACGGCTTCCGGATGGGATTCTTGCAGTGCACGCACCACCGCTAAGCAGTCGTCTTGCCCTGCGGGGAAAGGGTTTTCTGGGCTAAGCCTATAGTCAGGGAGATACACACACGCATCAGTTCCAACTGCAATATGTGACACCAACGACTGATAGGCGTCTGGGTGGCCTACTGTATAACCCCCACCGTGCAGGTAGGCGATAACGTGTTTGGGCTGTTTATGCGCATCAAGATGGTTCGGCCTGATAACTAAACAACTGGTCCCTGCGACATCATGCCAAGAGCTAGACACACTCTTCATGATCGGATCAGGGATACTTACCTTAGCCATCATACGGCGGAAGGACTCCACAGGAATTTCGGAGCCGATGAAAAATAGCTTACGTCCTATTCTGCAACTAAACTCCGTTGCCCAACTGCGACCCGGCATCCTGTATCGATTAACCAGCATCGACCATAGCACTGAAATTGCGAGTTTGAACATAAGCGGCTCCTAAACGTAAATGGTTATTGACCCTTAAATACTGCGGGCTCTTTGGCAAAAAATGATCTAACTGCATTCATTGCATCATCACTTTTAATCAACTTTGTTTGCATCACGGATTCTTCAATGATGACTTCTTCATAGCTCATGGAAGCCGCACGACGCATTAAGTTTTTAGTCGCGCTTTGAGCCAGTGGCGCACCTTTCGCTAGTTTCTCTCCCCATGCCTGCGCTTCAGTCAGAAGCTGATCAGCGGCCACCACTTTATTGGCAATCCCAAGCTCTAAACATTCTCGTGCGGTTAAGCGACCCGCATCAACCGCTAATTGCAACGCACGAGCATATCCTAATTTTTGCACTAACAACCAGTTGGCTCCACCGTCTGGCATTAGCCCAATAGCTGAAAATGCCTGATACAAATATGAATCATCAGCCATCACCATTAAATCACAGTTCATCGCCGCCGCGGTTCCAATGCCAGCACATGCTCCATTGACTGCGGCAATGTACAACTTTGAAGAGTCATGTACACCCATTAACCATGGCGTGTATTCATCCGCACACTGTTCGATAAATGTGTCATACCCTCCCGCACCTTCAGTCAAATCAGCACCTGCTGAGAACGCCCGCCCTTCTCCCGTCAAGATCACTACCCTTGCCGCATCGTCCGATTCTACGCATCTAATTACATCGATTAGCTCAAGTCGCATTTGCTGATGAAATGCGTTCAGCTTGTCGGGGGTATTCAAAGCAATGGTAGCCACGCCGTTGATCACTGAATAGTTAATGTATTGATAGTCACTCATATATTTACTCAATTATCTAATGTCTTTCGTAAGCCAAAGTGGTAAGGCAAAAGAGCGCTGTTTTACAGCGCTCTTTTGCTTTTTTGAGGGGAACGAAACCCCTCTAGTCTGCGCAATCAGCGTCTTAGCTAAACAACTCGCCAGACTCTGCATGCGACCTAACAATCTCTGGGCAGTTAAATCTATCACCAAATTTAGCTGACAATTCATCACACCGTTTTATAAACTTATCAAAACCATAGGTGTTAACAAATTGAATATAGCCACCGGTATGAGGTGGCGCGCCAATGCCCATAATCGAACCAATATTAGCATCAGCCACCGAACGTAATACACCAGATTCCAAACATTTCAAGCTTTCAATTACTGGGCGAAACATTAGGCGATCAGCAATATCTTGATCCGACATCTCTGCACCTTCGTCATAGTAGAGATCAAGCAAGCCCGGCCATATCGTCTTACTGCCATCGTCATTATAGTCATAATAACCACCGCCATGATGACGCCCACCTCGACCATTATCAACGACTAGGTCATTGACGATGCGTCGCATAGAATCTCCATTACCCCATTTATCTTCAACCCCCATTTCCTTCCAAGTTTCACCTGCTTTTCGGGTCAACTCCAGACTGGTTTCATCTTGAATTTGCAGCGGACCAAGCGGCATTCCTAAAGAACGACCCAGGTTATCAATTCTAATCGGGTGAATTCCTTCAGTCAGTAACTGACCGCCTTCATCTAGATAGGTTCCAAAGGTGCGAGATGTGAAAAACCCAAGTGAATCATTTACAACAATTGGGGTCTTACGAATCTGTTGCGTGTAATCAAAAGCTTTTGCAAGCGCTTCGTCGCTGGTATTTTCGCCCATAATTATTTCTACGAGCGGCATTTTGTCTACTGGCGAGAAAAAGTGAATACCTATGAAGTTCTCTGGCTTGGAGCTTGCTTCTGCAAGTTGTGATATCGGCAATGTGGAAGTATTGGAACCCCAGAAGCCGTCATCAGATAAGTATTGTTCAGTCGATGAGGTGATTTTATTTTTGAGCGCAATATTTTCAAATACCGCCTCGATAATTAGATCACAGCCACTTAGGTCTTCATCATTAGCTGTTGGCTTAATCAGTGCCAAGATCTTCCCAGCCTTAGACTCATCCATTTGACCGCGCTTGATCCGTTTAGCCAACAACATTTCGCTATACGCCTTGCCTTTATCAGCGGCTTCTTGCGTCATGTCTTTGAGGACAACTTCTATGCCCGCCATCGCCGAAACATAGGCGATACCCTGACCCATCATGCCTGCACCTAAAATACCCACTTTCTTAGTGAGGTTCTTTTCAATATCTTTCGGACGACTTGCGCCGCCGTTAATTTGATTCAGCTGAAAGAAGAATGTCGTGATCATATTCTTCGCAACTGGACTGGTTGCCACTTTAGTAAACTCGCGGCCCTCAACTCTTAGCGCTGTATCAAGGTCCATCACTGATGCTTGGAATGCGACATCCATTGCCGCTGTCATATTAGGCATCAAACCACGTGTCTTTTGGTGCAACATGGTCGGCGCCATCATTGCCAACTGACCATTTTTGGGAGAGTTGATTGCTCCACCAGGAATTCTAAAGCCTTTGCGATCCCAGGGTTGAACCGCGGCCATCGGGTCTTCCTTGTTCTCTAGTATCCAAGCTTTGGCGGCTGGAACCAGTTCATCCGGTGTATCAACAACCGCATCAATCAAGCCTGCAGCAAGTGCTTTTGCAGGAACCAAACGCTTACTCTCAAGTATGTAAGGTAGTGCTTGTTCTACACCAACCAGCTTAGTAAGCCGAACCACACCACCACCACCTGGAAAGAGGCCGAGCGAGCATTCTGGCAAACCTATTTGCACAGACTTATGGTTAAGTGCTACCCGATGGTTGCAGCTCAAACATAATTCGTAGCCGCCTCCAAGTGCCGCACCATTAATCGCAGCGGCCACAGGCACCGGTAACTTCTCTAACCGGCGTAGGTCCGCCTTCATAGATTCGACGCCGGTGAAGAATTGCTCAGCATTTTCGGGTGATGCCGCAACTAAATCGTTGAGGTCACCGCCCGCGAAGAATACTTTCTTCGCTGATGCAAAGACGACGCCAGTCAAACCCTCTTCCGCTTCGAGTTTTTCTAACGTCGCACTCATCG
Organism: uncultured Arenicella sp.; assembly: GCA_905479805.1. Classification (GTDB taxonomy): domain Bacteria; phylum Pseudomonadota; class Gammaproteobacteria; order Arenicellales; family Arenicellaceae; genus Arenicella. The sequence continues at coordinate 12,324 of CAJQNY010000101.1, read as the reverse complement.
CTTGATGATACTCATCGTTCATCGCATTCACCGGCCCAGTCATATCCATTGTTACGGTTACAATGCCATCTTGATCTTTTTCGTACTTAAATACACTCATTTTAATATCCTAAATTCTGTTTGGTCTTGCTCTTAAGCGCGCTCGATAATGCATGAAATACCCATGCCACCACCGACACAAAGTGACAGCATGGCGCGTTGTAGATCTCTGCGTTCCAATTCATCGAGCATGGTGCTGACTAAACAGCCACCGGTTGCTCCTAAGGGATGGCCCATGGCGATAGACCCGCCATTGACATTGGTTATCGAGGGGTCAATATCTAGGTCCTTCATATAACGCATTGCAACCGATGCAAATGCTTCGTTAATCTCCCATAAATCTATATCGTTAGCGGTGAGCCCAGCTGTTTTCAACGCTTTTTTAGCGGCTGGTCCGGGGCCTGCTAACATAATGATTGGGTCAGAAGAAATAATAGAACCCGCTACAATTCGGCCTCTTGCTTTTAAGCCTAAGTCCTTTCCAGCTTGCTCACTACCAATCAATACCGCGCTGGCGCCATCGACGATACCCGAAGAGTTGCCTGGGGTATGGACATGGTTGATTCGATCTAGTTCGTTATATTTTTTCATCACAATGTCGTCGAAACCATACTTGCCCATCTCTTCGAAAGAGGCTCTTAGGCCACCCAGTACTTCCATTGTGGTGTCTGGCTTGATGAAATCATCTCGCTCAAGAATGGTAACGCCATTTTTGTCTTTAACAGGGATAACTGAATTATCAAAATAACCATTGTCGCGCGCATGCGCTGCACGGCGTTGTGATTCCATTGCAAAGGCGTCCACATCTTCACGTGAATAACCGTCTAGAGTGGCAAGAGTATCTGCACCTATTCCCTGAGGTACAAAGCTCGACTTCACGACAAATGCGGCATCACTCCCCATGGCACCACCATCAGAGCCCATCGGGACGCGAGACATACTTTCTACTCCGCCAGCTACCACCAACTGTTCCCAGCCAGACGCTACCTTTTGAGCAGCCGTATTCACCGCTTCTAAGCCCGAGGCGCAGAATCGATTAAGTTGCACACCTGCGACTGACTCATCCCATTCAGCATTTTGCACAATCATCTTTGCGATATCGCTACCTTGTTCACCTACCGGTGCCACGCAGCCCATAATTACGTCATCGACGTAGGATGTATCCAGATCATTACGCTCCTGCATAGATCTCAACAAACCCGCGCCTAAGTCTATTGGCTTAACTTCATGTAGGGTGCCATCTTTCTTGCCCTTGCTGCGGGGAGTTCGTATGGCGTCATAAATAAATGCGGTATTGCTCATTCTGGCCTCGAGTATTCGAATTGAAATTATAGAAACACATTGTACGCCCCTACTGCGCATCAACAAATGGCAGAAAATATTAATTATATGTTCAATAAATATCACTATTGATCTGTAAATGTGCTTAAATGTTCACATGAGAGACATCACCATATCATCCGTATTTGTTCGCATGTGCATTGAAGGCGCGCTTAGCCAAGGGGTTAATTGTGATCAAATATTGCTGTCCAATGGGATTTCCAAAATGGCATTGTTTGATGAGCGGCACAGCAAGGAAGCTCGTATTCCATTAGAAAGCTTTGCTGCGGTTGCATTGGAGATAATGAAAACCCTAGATGACGAATTCCTAGGTCTATCTGATCGAAAACAACCCTTCGGGAGTTTCAACATGATGTGTCGCGCTAGCATTAGTGCGAGAACGATCAAACGGTCCATGCAGCGCTCAGCAAAATTTTGGAATTTGTTTGAAAACACCTATATTCATCGAGTATTAACCTCTAGCGGCCGGGTGTATTACCAAATGGTTCCTCGCGACAACCGTGCTGCTTTAAATGATTATGCTGTGGTCTCGATGCTATCTTCAATTCAGCGTTTTCATTGCTGGCTGGCGGGGCAGTTCATCCCTTTGCGTGCAGTGTCACTCAGTTTCCCGGAACCCAGCTATGCAAATGAATATAGCCATTTATTTTATGGTGCAACCATCATGTATGGCCAAGAGATAATGCAAGTTGAGTTTGAAACCAGACATACCAATTTAGAGATAGTCCAAAATTCTGAAACCTTAGATAGTTATCTTGGAGGTACTAATCTATCTTTATTGTATCAGCCAAAGCACTATCGAGTAATCAGTGATCAAGTGCGCCAGTGGTTGGAAAAAAACATCAAACAAGGAAATTATCGAGCCACTTTAAAAGAAGCTGCAAAACATTTTCAAATCAGTCAGCAAGTCCTACACCGGCGATTACAAACCGAAGAGACATCATTTAAGGATATAAAGATGCAAACTCGGCGTGATATTTCCATTAATTTGCTCTTCTCGGGAAAGTTCAAAATTGAAGAGATTGCCAGCAAAGTCGGCTTTTCAGAACCGAGTGCTTTCATTCGAGCATTCAAGAGCTGGACTGGCTCGACCCCGTTAAATTACCGTCTCAAAAACCGCTAGATCGTCAACAAGCCTATTCTATAACAAGCGACTGAACTCGTAATACGGACCGAATACAGCCTCAGATACGCGTAAATGATTACCTGAAGCTCAGGCTGGTTAATGGATACCACCAATAAGCATCGCTTATACCTATCGATCAGATCAATATTAGACGACATACGTTGGCTTTCTTATGATCCTTGCAGCCATATTTCTTGTTGGATGGCGAATTGCACTACAAATACTCCACTCATCAACATCAACAAGTAGGAGAAACCTAATGAAATATAAAATTCTTAGCGGTTTATTAATTGCCGTTGTAGCACAACTAGCTGTAGTCACACCGGTGATGGCTGGTGAATACTTCACCATGAATGATGGCAAGCTTGAACGTCCAACGGGTTATCGCGAGTGGGTCTATGTAGGCACTCCGGTTACACCCAATGATATGAATAATGGCAAAGCAGCCTTCCCAGAACACCACAATGTATATATCGACCCAAAAAGTTGGTCTCATTGGAAAGAGCACGGAGAATTTCGCGATGGCACAATTCTGATGAAAGAGTTAGTGTCAGTCGGTTCTAAAGCGGCAGTAAGTGGTGCTGGTTACTTTCAAGGCGATTTCATCGGTCTTGAAGCCACAATCAAAAGCAAGAAGCATTTCGCGGATGAGCCTGGCAACTGGGCCTACTTCAGTTTTTCTTCTAAGGACCACAAAACGCTTTCAGCGACTGCGACTGCTTTCCCAGCAGAGTCTTGTAATGCCTGCCACGCAAATGCAGCGGCTGACGACTTTGTGTTCACTCAGTACTACCCTGTACTTAGCGCAGGCAAAGGTGCCGGCAAAAAAGCCAGTGGCGGACATTCTGATACTATTATGAATGGCGCTATGGGCGGAGGCCAATAAAATGCATAACCTCCGATTAGCCGCGACGTTGCTTCTTGGCTTAACTCTCTCGATTGCGTCGTTTTTGTTGGTGGCTAATGATCACATCAGCACCAACAGTGTTAACGAGAAGGGTGAGATCAGTTTGCCAAGTGATTTTCGCAGCAGTATGTCGCACCTTGGCTCTTGGTTTGTACCGGAAGGTGGCGCAAGTGGTTTTCACGATGTCTATACTGAACAATCTACGGTAGATCATTATCGTGAGACGGGTGAATTTCCAGATGGGGCAGTTCTTGTAAAAGAGTTACGAGCGGCCTCAAAGGGAGATTATACAACCGGCGCAGGCGTCGCATACGCTAATGATCAAATCAAGCAATGGTTTGTGATGGTAAAAGACACAGAAGGTAGGTTTGCAGGTACAGGAAACTGGGGAGACGGGTGGGGTTGGGCCTTATTCAAACCCGACGATCCTAGTAAGAATGTATCCACAGACTACAAAACAGACTGTTTAGGTTGTCATGTTCCAGTCAAGGACAAAGACTGGGTATATACTGAGGCCTATCCAACGTTGGCTACTAAGTAAGTTCTTGATCAGCCTAGTTTAGGCATTAGTTCACAGCTTGGGCCAGACCTAATTAGCAAATTGGGTCTGGCTTTTTTTATTACCAATATTAGAATTAAATTATGGACTTCAACCAAATACGTTATTTTCTAGCACTATCGGATACGCTCAATTTCACTCGTGCTGCTGAGCAGTGTTTCGTTTCGCAACCCGCTTTAACGCAGGCGATAAAACGACTGGAAAACGAGCTAGGAGGCGAATTAATAGATCGCAATCCAGGTCATATGGAATTGACCAACCTGGGGAAATCTCTACGTACTCATTTCCATCAAATAGAGCAAACTCGGAATTTGGTACGGGCGACCGCCAAAGCCGTCATCAAGGGAGATTACGCAGAACTCAATTTGGGCCTCATGTGTACCATTGGCCCTAGGGCGCTTGCACCAATGCTTGACGCATTTCAACAAAAGCACCCGATGATCTCACTGGTATTGCATGATGTCACACCCGACAAGATACCTGACCTGTTGTTATCTGGAGCGATAGACGGAGCCTTCTGTTCACATAAAGGCCCGCCTAATACCAAGGTTGTTTACAAACCTCTTTATCAAGAGCCTATGGTCGTTGCATTTCCTAAGGGCCACGATTTCGAAAAATTGGATAAGGTATCAGTAGTAGAGATAACCGAAGCGCGTTATGTAGATCGATTGCATTGTGAATTTCGTCCCAGCCTATTAGCGTTCTTGGACGACAACGGGCTTGAACTTGAAATTGCTTTTCGCAGTCAACGTGAGGACTGGATCCAAGATCTCATAAGTTCGGGAGCAGGCGTGAGTGTGTTACCTAAATACTCTCTATTAAAGCCTGAATTGGATTTTCGTCCGATTGCAGATGAAGGTTTTATTCGCAATATCGAATTCGCCACTGCGAGCCGCGTCGCCATAAACCCCGCTCTACACATTCTGAACAAGGATATACTTGATTTTGCTTGGCCCACTGAAGCGGTATAGAAAACGATAACGATTGCAATAAATACAAACCCGATCAGGTCATTTAAGATTGAACGCTCGTCGCAGCCTTATTTTGGTAATTGCAGGTGAGTTTTGTAACCACTTGGTTTACACCCAGAACCTATTATTAAATTATGACTACAATTCAAGAATCAAGACCTCCGTTCCCGCCTTTTGATGAAGCCGCCGCCGTACAAAAGGTACGCATGGCCGAAGATGGATGGAACAACCGAAATCCAGAAAAGGTCGCGATGGCTTACACCATTGATAGTCGCTGGCGCAATCGAGCAGAATTCCCTCAAGGGCGCGAGAGCATCCAAGAATTTCTAACGAATAAGTGGAAGAAGGAGCATGAGTACCGATTGATCAAAGAGCTTTGGGCGTATACAAACAATCGAATTGCTGTTCGTTTTGCCTATGAGTGGCACGACGATCAGGGACAATGGTTTCGCTCTTACGGAAACGAAAATTGGGAGTTTGATGAACATGGTTTAATGCAGGTACGCCATGCCAGCATTAATGATTTGATGATCAATGAATCAGACCGTAAATTCCGTTGGCCGCAGGGCCGTCGACCCGACGACCACCCTAGCCTATCCGATCTCGGCCTATAGCTTTAAACGCTTCAAAAAGAACAAAGCAACCAGTTTGAAAGGCCCTATTCGTTCAGACTTCCCAACACTCTTGAAATAGGGAACAACACATCGCTACCAAGCTGCGCGCAACGCTCGGGTGACCAGCCGGTTTCCTTGTTTGGCAAATCTGCATTGTCCTTAAATGGCATCTCTATCGTATACGACAGCGTCTTGAAATGCTCTCCTAGCCAATTCGCGGCTAAGGCCATATTTGCTTTACCGGGTTCATCTTTCGGGTAACCGAATTCATCCTGGAAATCTGGCGATATTTGCATAAACGATTCCTTAAATAAATTCTCAAGCTCGGCATGTCTTGCATCGTAACTCTTATTGCCTTCGCACCCCGCAACGAAGTTATACGGAAGTTCCTCATCACCATGGATATCTAGGAAAACATCGCCGCCTTCTAGGACCATCCGCTCTCTAACCATATAAACCTCAGGACTCGTCTCCATCGACGGTGTTTCCCATTCTCGATTAAGGTTAGCACCAGCTGCGTTAGTCCTCAGGTTCCCACGTGCAGAGCCATCAGGGTTCATATTAGGGACGACATAGAAACACGTGGATTTCAGAAGGCTTTTGGCCAACGGATTGTCCTCGTCCAAGAGAGAATGTAATAGACCTTCAATAAACCATTCTGCCATTGTTTCACCCGGGTGTTGGCGTGCTATCACCCAGACCTTTCTTATTGGAGCCTCAGAATCTGTGATTTTCAGCAGACTCATCGCACGACCATCAATAGTCTGACCCAGGGTCTCTGTTGAGACACGCGGATCCTGCTGCGACCAAGATATTAAATCTAGATGTCGTTCATGGCTATACGGTGCAAAATAACTAAAGTAGACGCTCTGCTGCGTCAGCTCAATCGTAAAGCTCAATGTGCCGTCGTTATAAGTCGCGGGTGTCCTAAACCAATATTGGCGATCCCAAGAAGTACAGACGTCGTAGCCTGGCCAAGCAGATGGATACGACGACTCACCTGCATTGAGTATTTTAATCGTACAGATCTGCCCCACTTCGCCTTCAAGGCGGAAATGAAACCACTGTAGGAAATCAGAGGCATTATCTTTCGCAATAGCAAGGCGAATATTCTGATGGTCACTGAGGTCAATAACGTCAATATTGCCGCTATCAAATTGGGTGGAGATAGTAATATTTTTCATGTTAAAACCGCAAATATGATTTTTATGCTCAGCAGACATTATCTTTTAGTTTCCAAACCAAGGGAAGCTATTCATCAAACTACCTTGTTTGGGTGAATATTGTTTCACAAACATTGATAAAATAGTTCCTTACTTAAAGTTGTTATTGACGAATGCCAAATAGCTGGGTAAGTTAACAGATAATAATAAGAAATCTTTATGATCGCTCCACCATTCCCATGGTAATAGTTGCCTAGATGATTGAAATACTTGTATTTTTACTCGTTTACACCGAGTATCGTAAAAGATCCGTTTGGGCAGGTTCAGTTTTCGGTTTTAAAATATCAGAAGTTGTAAGGGGCTTTCTGACGCGTCAAATCGACCAATACTTAGTCTCTTCGCAATATCGTCAGGCCATTTAGTAGGTGGCTCTTCTAAATATGAGAATAAAGGAAATTCAATATGTATAAGAATCGACTCAAGCGTTATGTTGGCTTGATCTCTTCTACCAGTCTTTTGGTAGCTTTTGCTATCTTTGCTTTACTCGCAAACTACTACCTTGATAAAAATATTTTGCAACGCGACGACTTCGCTGTAAACAGAACGGCCGCTAATGGACAAATCCTAGAACGCCACCACGATAACGAAGAGCTACCTAGTGAAATCTATGAACATGTGGAACTGATTCGCGATGGGGGACTATTAATCAATCCTAATGGTACTCAGTGGCTAAAACCTGCCGCAACCGACCAAAGAATTATTCGCGCGATTTCTAACTTAGAGAATGCCACTAACGCTAATGACAGTGAGCAGTTTCGCAATTCGTATGCCGATTTTTCTAGCGCTAGCTCGGCAGTGCAAACCGAATCATTAGCAAAGCATAAGAAGCTTCAGTACTTAGCTGCTGCCATAATATTCTTTGGCCTTCTAGGTATATTAGCTGTGGTATTTTTCCGTTTAATGAAATCCGATGAAAGCGTGAGTTCCATGACGGCGGAAAGCAGCCATATCATGTCTGCCGTCAATGATGGTCTATTTTTGATCGATGAAGAATACGATATTGGACAAGAAAGGTCGCAAGCGATCAAGGATATTTTCGGAGAAGCCGTTGATTTAAACGGTAATTTCTTCAATTTTTTACAACCTTTTGTAAACAAGGAAGACCTCAAGCTCGCTGAAGAATATCTAGAGTTATTATTTGATGGCCGTGTTAAGAAAACACTAATGACAGATTTAAACCCGTTTCAAGAATTGGAAATTGACACAATCCAGAAAACCGGTGCAGCCCTCAAAAAGCACATTAGTATTGGTTTTTCGCGCAGTGAAGGTGAGGTAGGTAAAACTCGCATGCTAGTTTCTATTAAGGATATTTCTCGTGAAGTTCGTTTACGTGATGAATTAGAAACCACCAAAGGATTACAAAAAGAACGCATGAATTCACTCATGGATGTTTTGCGTGTAGATTCCACGGAACTGAACAATTTTTTCGACCAAAGTGATCGAGACCTAAATGAAATAAACACTGTGCTCGCGGATGAAACCGGTGATCATGGGGATAACCTAGCAAAACTAGAAAATATTTATCGTATCACACATAGTTTAAAGGGCGATGCTGGCGCACTTGGGTTGGAGTTATTTGAAACGTCCTTACAACATTTTGAAAGCAAAATTCAGGAACTTAAGGGAGTTCGTTATATCGATGGGCAAGGTATGCTGGGGCTGGCGGTACAACTAAAAGATACGACGACTGAAATTGATCTCATTCGTCCACTCGCAGCCCAGGTAAGAATGTTCGCACCAGCAACTAAGAGTCGCAACTTTGATCATGACGACTCAAGCGCGTCGTCAGTGGGCGATCGACTCAATATGCTAGCGCAGCGTGTCGCTGAACGAGAAGAGAAAGAGGTTGAAATAGACTGCACTGGGTTCACGCTCCTAGATGATGATGAAGAGCTCAAAGAAGCCATTTTTGACATTGCCGTACAATTGGTCAGAAATAGCATTGTCCATGGCATCGAGCCACCCGACGAACGCGTTCAATTAGGAAAGAAAACTTTTGGCACTGTGAGTGTGTTGCTGAGTGAAGTCGATAATGGCAATCTCCAGCTGATCGTCCGAGATGATGGACGAGGATTACAGTTCGCGAGAATAAAACAAAAAGCGATTGAGGAAGGCTTACTAAGCCAAACCGCATCGTTAGCCATTGAGCCAAAAAATCTTTTAAAGTTTATATTTATGCAAGGATTCTCATCGGCAGACCACCCAAGTGTCGACGCCGGCAGAGGCGTTGGTTTAGATGTGGTGAAAGCAAAGGTAAACGACATTTCGGGGAAAATTGGGGTACGAACGTCGAGGAAAAAATACTGTCAATTCAAAATTTTTATTCCACAAGAAACTGTCTAAGAAGATACAACAAGGAACGCCCTCAAAAACCGTTCTTGTTTTTGAAACTTACTTATAATTCTCCCTAGAGACGAGCCAAGAATGTTCTTGGTTTTGTCAATTCTAGTCTGTTAGTACATCCATACCAACTGCTTTACCCTCGAACTCTTCCATAGCATCGAGCATGCAACCCCATAAAAACTCGCTGCCACTTAGATCCGACAAAATGTAGAAACAAGGAAAGGAAGTTTGGTCTACACGCACCACAATCGCATTAGAACGGGCGACTGATGTTTGCGCTACTTCCAAATTTTCAAACTTATTAAGTCGCATATCAACCGCGCAAACCTTGGCTAAAACCTCGGGTGCAGACTTGCCCGTTAATGCAAACCATGCGTGGCTATCGGCGCGTTGCAATTGAAAGCTGTTGCTCGATAAATCTTCACCCCACAAATTTTCAAGTCTTTCTATCTCGCCACTTGATTCCGATACCGAGTCAAGGATGAATACTTCCTGTTGCGATAAACGAGCAACTATTAGACCTTTATCGTTAATCAATGATTGGTTCGGAAAATCAGGAATTGAGAACGCATTAGCAGTTAGAAGCGACACTGTGTCAGCACCCTTGAAGCCTGTTCTGGCTAGAGGGCTAAGATCAATAATTGCCAATGATACCGCTTGCTCCTGCTCTTGCTGTGGGTTAGAAAAATAACTAACCACTGCTGAATTGTCTCGTTCAGCGAAAGTCGCTCCTGCCTCTATGTGTTGCCTATAAAGCGGGCTACGGCGTAAGGTTTGCTCTGGATTAATGTTCATTTCAATTCTCTGGCTCAACTACAATTCTTGTTGAGCATTGTCGGGGTCAAAAAATGGTATTGACACAACACTCGCTGTTACGATCTTTCCACCATCAACTTTAATGCTGATCTGGCTGCTTGGTTCAGCCATCGACGCAGGTACATAGGCCAGCCCAACCACTTTAGATAGTGTAGGTGAATAGGCACATGAGGTAACGCGGCCAACCATATTTTGACCCTCCAACACCAAATGACATTCCTTAGGAAGATTAGAAGTATCGGATGACTCAAAACCAACCAACACTCTGTTTTGACCTGCTTCTTCCATGTCACGAATACTTCGGCCACCGACATAAAACGGTTTCTTGCGTGCGATCGCCCAACTCATCTGCACCTCAAGCGGGTTGCTCATTGCATCTGTATCTTGGCCGATGATGATATGCCCTTTTTCAAGCCGAAGCACCCGTTGAGCTTCGACACCAAACGGTTTAATTCCTTGTTGTGCGCCCGCCTCAATGAGAGCATCCCACAATGCTTCACCGTATTGTTGTGGTGCATGAATCTCAAAACCAAGTTCACCCACAAAACCGACCCGTATCATTCTCACTGGAATTCCGGCTACCTCAGACTCTCGAACGCCCATGTAGGGGAATGATTCGCTGGATAAATCCAAGTCGGGGCAAAGCTTGGTGAGAACCTCACGTGATTTTGGACCCGCTATATTGACCCCACACCAAGCCGTGGTCGCATTGGCGATATCAACCTTTAGACCCCATTGAGCGTTCCATTTGAGCATGCTCTGAAATACTCTATCAACGCCTCCTGTTGTCGCAGTGACATAGAAGTGATTATCGGCAAGCCGACAGGCAACACCATCATCAATAACGATGCCCGCTTCATTGCTAAGCAGTGCGTAACGCGCACGACCCACTGCAAGTTTGGTAAAGGTGAAGGTGTAGAACCGGTTTAAGAACTCAGCGGCATCATCACCGCGAACCTCTAAACCACCTAAGGTTGAAACATCAATAAGCCCAACATTATTCCTAACGTTGTTTACTTCCTCATTGATTGAGGCTTGAGATGAACCGGCGGCACCATAGTGTGCTGGTCGATACCAAGCGCCGGCTTGCATCATTTGCGCGCCCGACTCCAAATGACGGTAATGCATATTAGTTCGCCGTGCAGGATAAAAGCTACGCCCTGCATTATGCGCCAACTGCTCAGAAGCAAACGGCGGCCTGGCGGTAGTCACACCCGTTTCGGCGACTGTTTTATCCGTCGCATCAGCAACGATACGCGCTGCGGCCAAGGCTGAATGCCTGCCTTGAGATGGCCCCATCCCACAGGTCGAGTAGCGCTTTACCAGCTGTATGTGTTCATACCCATCTATCGTAGCATTCACAATATCTTTGATTTGCAGATCTTCGTCGAAGTCCACAAATTCCTTACCTTTTGGGTGCGCAAACATAGGCCAAGGATGATTGATGTTCGCAGCAGCAGGGTCGGCACCGGTAGTTCGTGAAGGCCCATCTTCACCGCGCAGCTGTGCCAAAGCAAACTTGCCTGCCTGACCGCCTTCTTTGATCACGGCTTCCAATGACCATTGGCCATTAACAGAGCCTGCGATGTCAAAGCCGGCAGGGAAATTTTCAAGATTGAAGGCGCAACTCTCATCGTCATAACTAAGCTGGCCACCTGCCTGACAGATCAATTGATAGGTCGGCATGTAACCAACGGACATACAGACTAAATCGCAATCAATTAGTTCGCTTGGTCCGGCACACTGGCCCCGGTCACTGATCGTTCTAACCTCTACAGCTCGAACTGATTTGGTGCTTTTACTGGCGAGTGCTTGATAAATCGTACTGTGAGGAATAATTCTGACACCCTTACCAGAAACGAATTCAGCCGCATCGCTTGATGTTGGATTGCGGCGCATTTCGACAATGGCGGCGATATCGACACCCGCATCAAGCAGATCCAAAGCCGTATGGTACGCCTCATCATTTCCTGCTAGAACGACAGCCGAAGAACCTGGTTTAATCCCATACAGGTGAATTAAACGCTGCGCCGCACTAGACATCACTACCCCAGGGATATCATTGCCTCTAAAGATTGCTTGCTGCTCCAATGAACCAGAACACACAATTAACTGTTTGGCACGCAATTTGAATAGGCGCTGGCCTTGAATCACTGCCATCCAATTATCGGGGTGCCAACTATTACAGGTAGCCGACGTTAAAACCTCAATATTGGGATCATCGAGTACCGAATTTACCAGCCGATCTTTGGCTACTTCAGCCTCATGACGTTCGGCACCGAATCGGGCATAATTTAAGGAGCCACCTAAGATAGGATTCTCATCTATCAATAAGACTTCGGCACCATCGGCAGCGGCGGTTAACGCGGCAGATAATCCAGCTGG
>CAJQNY010000100.1 GCA_905479805.1 uncultured Arenicella sp. | reverse complement strand
TTTAGTGCTTGTTGCTTTGCATTCAAGGCGTTAGACTAGCCGCGAGCTGACTGGGCAGTCGCCGTCTTGCCGTAATTTTACGTTAAAGAGGGAGGAAAGTCCGGGCTCCATAGGGTAGAGTGCCAGATAACATCTGGGCGGCGTAAGCCGACGGCTAGTGCAGCAGAAAGATACCGCTGCTTTTTGAGCAGTAAGGGTGAAATGGTGCGGTAAGAGCGCACCGCGTTAGTGGTAACACGAGCGGCTAGGTAAACCCCACTCGGAGCAAGACCAAATAGGTGTTCTATAGGCGCGGCCCGCGCTGAACACGGGTAGGTTGCTTGAAGAAGGCAGCGATGCCTTTTCTAGATGAATGACTGTCCTCGACAGAACCCGGCTTATAGGTCAGCTTTTATATTTTCTCTAACATGGTTGTCAATCGGGCCCTGTTGGGTTTCGCTCTCACTGGCATAACTACCATCAGGTGGTTGCTGTACGAAAAACAGGCGATTTACGCTAAATTTTCGATTATTTGCCGGTTGAGGCTGAAAAATGATGGTTACGTCAATTTAATTTGAAATCATCTTTGGTTGTTATGGGTGAATGGTAAACTCTAAGGAAAATAAGGACTTAGGCTTCATCATTTAAAACATTGTTTTGTATTGGGTAGTTAAAGTAATACATTAAGAAATCTATTTAAGTCGCACCCTAAAGTGCGCTAACTTACTGAAAGAAAAAGGTTTTCTTCGTCAATAAGCGCTTGACAGCTTATTTGATCTGCTGGATAGTGTCAAAACGTGGGAAATAGTGGGAATTTGTGGATATTTCTTGCTAAATCCGAAAGAATTTTGATACTAACAACGAGATCAGTGGTTAAAATCTAGATGGCCAGGGGTAGTAATAATATAAGTCTTGATGCAAAAGGTAGGATATCTGTGCCTACTAAATTGCGTGAGGACTTGTTGCGAATTTCTGAGGGGCGGATGGTTGTAACCATTAGTCCTAATGATCGCTGTTTGCTGTTATATACCTTGACGGCCTGGGAGGCTGTCGAACGCAAGCTTCTTTCATTGCCCACATTGAATGCTGTGACCCGTAAGCTTAAGCGTATGTTGATCGGTAATGCTGATGATTGCGACATGGATGGAAGTGGGCGAATACTGCTTCCTGCACCGCTGCGTGAATTTGCAATGATCCAAAAGAAGGCGGTGTTAGTGGGTCAAGGCGATAAATTTGAGATTTGGGATGAAGTTCAGTGGAACGCTCATCGTGACTCGATTTTGTCAGAAGAACTAGATGAGAGTGCTCTGCCTGATGAGCTCCTCACCCTCTCCTTTTAGCTGCCTCTTATGACTTCCTCCGAATCACACATTCCTGTCCTAATGCGAGAGGCTCTCGATGCGTTGCGGATTCGCGATGGTGGCGTTTATGTTGACGGTACTTTGGGTCGAGCGGGGCATGCGCAGGGTATTGTGGCGCAAATGGGGAGTTCTGGCACGCTGATAGGCGTGGATCGAGATCCCCGTGCGATTGAGTTAGGGCAGAAAGTTTTCGGTGATGATTCGAGGGTTGTACTTATACACGGTGAGTTTGCGCAAATAGGCACGCTCGTTCGAGAATTCACTCCACATCAGAAAGTAGATGGTGTGTTGTTGGATTTAGGTGTGTCTTCGCCCCAGTTAGATCAGGCGGAGAGAGGGTTTAGTTTTATGCGTGATGGTGAGCTGGATATGCGCATGGATACTTCTCAGGGCGAGTCAGCGGCCCAATGGTTGGCTCGCGTTAAAGAGTCAGACCTAGTGAAGGTTTTGTTTGAGTTTGGTGAAGAAAAATTTGCGCGGCGTATTGCTAGAGCAATCGTGCTGAGTCGTGAAGAAGAGACCATTGAGTCCACTCTACAATTGGCTGCTATTGTCGAACAAAACATACCTAAAAAGGATAAGCATAAGCATCCAGCAACACGTACATTTCAAGCGATTCGGTTGCACGTAAATCAAGAGCTTAGCCAGGTCAGCCAGGCTTTGCCTCAGGCGATGGAATTGCTTAATGAGGGCGGAAGATTAGCCGTCATAAGCTTTCATTCGCTGGAGGATCGAATTGTAAAGCGCTTTATGCGCCGTTATTCGACCCCAAACTTGCCCCCCAAAAATATTCCAGTCAGCAGCGATGCTTATCAAACACCGCTAACGTTGGTTGGTCGAGCGATTAAGCCTTCGACTGAAGAAGTAAAAGGGAATGCTAGATCTAGAAGTTCGGTGCTCAGAGTAGCTGAACGAACGGCGACACCGATTGATTTGACGATCTACGGGGGCAGTCATGCGAGATAGCGTAATGTGGTTCCTAGTTACCAGTGTTGTCTTGACTTCATTGTCAGTAGTCTATGTTCGCCACCAGCATCGAATTTCTTATTCAGCGTTCCAGGCCGAGGAATCTCGTAAGGATGAATTGAATGATGAGTGGGGCCAATTATTGATCGAAGAAAATACTTGGGCCTTCCCACATAGGATCGAAAAAGATGCCAGTCAAATTTTATCAATGCGTGCTCCAAAAGCAGCTGAAGTAGAGTATGTGGATGTTCTTCCTAATGGTCTAGTTGGAGGCAACGATGTCGCCAACTAAAGTGTCTACAGGAAATAAAGGCAGCAAGACTGTTCGCCTGAAACAAGATGTGATTATTCCTGCCTCAACTTGGCGCTACGCGGCAATTGCGATTATATTCGGCTCTATTTTTATTGCCTTAATGTCACGCGCAGTCTACTTGCAGGTGATTGATACAGATTATTTGCAGTCTCAAGGAGATGCTCGTTACCTCCGGGTGCAGAAGGAAATGCCAACCAGAGGCATGATTATTGATAGAAATGATCAGCCGTTGGCGATTAGCACGCCAGTTGATTCGATTTGGATTCATCCTTCGACAATATTGGAGCAAAAAAATGAATACTCATACAAAAAACTTTCGGACTTGCTGGGGTTAAGCCGGGATCAAATCTTAGCCAAGGCGCAATTAAAGAAAACCAGTCAGTTTGCCTATTTAAAGCGACACATACCCCCGCAAGCGGCGCGTGCAATTTTGGCTCTTGATGTTCCTGGTGTTAATAGTGTTCGGGAGTATAAACGTTATTATCCGGCAGGCCCGGTAATGGGGCATGTTCTAGGCTTTACTAATATTGATAACGTAGGTCAAGAGGGGTTGGAGCTTGCGTTTGACGAAAGACTCAAGGGTCAGCCAGGCAGGACTCAAGTTCTGCAGGACAAAAACGGGCATGTCGTTGAGTACGTGGAGCAGCTGAGTCGAGTTCGACATGGAGAAAATATTAAGCTGAGTATCGACGCTCGAATTCAGTATTTGGCATATCGGTATTTGCAGGCAGCGCTAAAAAGTCATAGAGCTACTTCGGCATCGTTAGTGGCGCTTGATGTCAAAACAGGTGAGATTCTGGCAATGGTTAGTGCGCCTGACTTCAATCCCAACGACCGCTCAGACTTAAAGAGTTCGCATTTTCGGAATCGTTCAATGACGGATTCCTATGAGCCGGGTTCGACCATGAAGCCATTTACTGTCGCAATGGCCTTAGATGAGGGAGTTGTGCACGCTGATACCAAGATAGATACTAATCCGGGGCATTATTATATCGGCCGTAACCGGATTAACGATACTAAGAATCATGGCGATATTACAGTATCCCAAGTGATTGAAAAGTCTAGCAATATCGGCTCGGCCAAAATCGCTATGATGATGGAGCCAAAAGAGCTTTATTCAACCTACAAGAAGCTAGGGTTTGGTGCCACCAATAAACTAAAATTACAGGGTGAGCAGAGAGGGATTCTAGCGAAGCGAGCAAAATGGAAGCCAATTGAACACGCCACGCTTTCATATGGGTATGGGCTATCTGTTAACACTCTGCAACTCGCTAGGTCTTATCAAGCGTTGGCCAATGGTGGGGTTTTATTGCCAGTAAGCCTGCATCCGACACTGTCATCAATTAAAGGGAAAAGGGTTTTTTCAGAGTCAACAGTCAAGCAAGTTGGTTTAATGCTTGAGAGTGCTGTCGGTGATGAAGGTACGGCTCCTAAAGCTAGAGTACAACAGTATCGTGTTGCGGGGAAAACAGGAACGGCTCATAAAGTTGTGAATGGTCGATATCAAGACGATAGTTATACTTCTTTGTTCGCAGGTTTTGCGCCGGTCAGTGATCCAGAGATCGTGATTGTTGTGTCTGTGAATGATCCCAAGGGTGTGGACTATTATGGTGGATTGGTTGCCGCTCCTGTGTTCTCAAGTGTCATGGAGGGGGCGTTAAGATTCAGAAATGTTCCACCGGATGCAGTAAAAGCTAAGCCTGATTTACCGGCTCAATTAATGATCATGAGATCTGAGGCAGCTAGCAGTCAAAGCGTCTTAGCTGAATCCACGGATAAGGGGGAGGGGTAATGGAAAAATACTCTATTTCGCTTGTCGAGCTAAAACATTCTTTAGGCTTGCCCATTGATGGCGAAGTCGCCAAAACAGGGCCGTTGACTCACCTAACGGTTGATAGCAGGACAGTTGGCGATGGTTCAATTTTCTTTGCTTATCCCGGCGAATTGGTTGATGGTCGGGATTTTATTGCGCAGGCAATTGCAAGCGGTGCTTCTGCTGTAGTTTGTGAAGCAGTCGCTTCGAGTTCAGATGAATATCGAGATCTTGTTGGCGCGACGCCGATTATTTTTGTGGAAGGTTTGCAGTCCAAGGTTGGTTTAGTGGCGGATCGTTTTTACAAAACTCCGAGTGCGGAAATACAAGTTTTTGGCGTTACTGGTACCAACGGTAAGACGACATGTTGTTTTCTGTTGACTCAAGCCTTCATGGAAATGGGCTTGAATGTAGCGATGATCGGCACCATTGGTGCGGGCTCGCTAATGAGTATTTCCTACAACGGTTTGACTACGCCTGGACCGATAGAGGTTCACCGCCTACTCGCTAACTGGCGTGATTCAGGCGTTACTCAGGTGTGTATGGAAGTGTCGTCTCATGCGCTTGATCAAGGTCGGGTAGCAGGCGTCAGGTTTTACGGAACCTCATTCACAAACCTAAGTCACGACCATCTTGATTACCATGGGGATATGCGGGCTTATGCTGCCGCCAAGGCGCGCTTATTTCATGAATACCCAAGTGAGTTAACCGTCACCAATGTTGAAGATGAGCTGGGCCGAGACATACTTGATCTAGCCAAGAGCGACTTTATTGTGAGCTATGGTGAGGGTGGTGATGTTCAAGTTGCTGAATGGTCTGTTGGCCCACAGGGTATCAGCCTACACATAGAGGCAAACGGAGTTGATTTTGAAATTACGACACCGTTAATCGGCAAGATTAATGTGCCAAATATATTGTTATTGGTTGCGACATTATTGTCGTTAAGTGTGCCGATTGAAGAGATACAGGTTATTGCTGCTCAATTGAAGCCTGCTCCAGGCCGTATGGAGTTGTATAGCGCGGATTCGGGTGCCAAGGTGGTCGTCGACTTTGCGCATACTCCTGATGCGTTGGAGAAGGCATTAATCTCAGTCAAAGAGCATTGTTCAGGAAATCTATGGTGTGTGTTTGGCTGTGGTGGGGACCGAGATCAAGCCAAGCGACCGATAATGGGGGCAGTCGCCGCTAAATACTCTGACCGTGTGATTGTGACGAACGATAACCCGCGATCAGAAGCCCCATCTTCGATCACCGATGGTATATGTGTTGGTATTGAAGCATTTCCAGTTGATCACTTACAGATTATTTTAGATCGAGCTGAAGCGATAGAGCATGCGATCGAGCATGCTGGACCGGAAGATTGGGTGCTGATCGCTGGACGAGGGCACGAGCATCTTCAGCAGATTGGGCAAGATTTTTTACCGTTTTCAGACCGCGAGCATGTATCGCTACTAGTGAGCGGGGAGACGGTATGAACTTATCTCATGCTTCTAGTGTCGTAGACGGACATTTAATTGGTCAAGAAACGGTGTTTAGTGGCGTTACCACAGACTCAAGGGCGCCATGCCCAGGCCAATTGTTTATTGCATTGGAAGGTGACCGTTTTGACGCTCATGAATTCATTGCACAGGCACAAGAGCAAGGCGCAGTCGCGGCAATAGTTCACAAAGAAGTCGAATCTAATATTCCTCAAGTGAGGGTGAAGAATACCTTGACTGCTTTTGGTGCTCTGGCGAAGTGGCGCAGATCTCAGTATCAAATTCCGGTGATCGGAGTGACAGGAAGTGTCGGGAAAACCAGTGTGAAAGAAATGTTGGCGAGTATTTTTTCTTTATTGGGTAAAGGTGTTGTGACTGAAGGAAATCTAAATAATGAAATAGGTGTCCCGATGACTCTTATGCGTTTAGATTCTTCAGATCAGTACGCAATCATTGAGATGGGAATGAACCGTGCCGGAGAAATATCGCGCTTATCAAAGATGACAGAGCCAACTATTGCCGTCATTAATAATGCGGCAGCGGCACATTTAGAAGGGTTGGGCTCGGTAGAGCAGGTAGCCTTAGCCAAGGGCGAAATATTCGAAGGGCTTCAAAAAAGTGGCATCGCGGTTATTAATGCAGATGACGAATATCTAGGTGTTTGGAAGGAGTTGGCTAAATCGCACCCTCAGATCAGTTTTGGGCTGGCTGAAGACGCTGATGTCAGAGCAGAATATAGCTTGCTTGATAACGGCATAGAGATGCAAGTGACCGCAATGGGAGATGAATTTGAGTTAAGCCTTCCTCTAATGGGGAAGCATAACGTTCTAAATGCCTTGGCGGTTATTGCTGTGTCGTATGCCGCAAATGTTCCTTGGAGTACCGTGAAGCAAGGGCTATTGAATTATTCGCCGATCAAAGGGCGATTGAACATCATCAGTCTAGGTGTAAGCACATTGATTGACGATACCTACAATGCGAATCCTGCGTCAATGCGAGCAGCGATCGAAGTATTGGCGCAATACCCGAGTAGCACTTTAATAGTGGGTGACATGGGTGAGTTGGGCGGTGTGGCGGCCATTGAGCACAAGCGTATCGGTGAGTTGGCCCATCAATTTGGAATCAATCAATTGTTGGCAGTGGGTGACTTTGCTGCCCTGACTGTACAAGGATTTTCAGGTGAAGCACGAGCCTTTGACAGCCAGCAAGATCTGATCGAGTTTTTGAACGCTAGTTCATCGATGCGATCCGCCGTTCTGGTGAAGGGGTCACGCTCAGCCAAAATGGAGAATGTTGTCGAAGCCTTATCCGTTAAATACTCTACGGGTGATCATAAGCCCGATACTCAATCGAGAGGTCAGAGCTGATGCTTTTCGCGTTATTTTCCCAATTGTCCGAACAATACAGTTTCTTCAATGTATTTCAATATTTGACGTTTCGAGCTATCTGTAGCGTGCTAACTGCTTTGAGTATTAGCTTAATATTGGGTCCTGTCATGATCCGCAAACTGAGCTTTCATCAGATTGGGCAAACAGTCAGACAAGATGGGCCTCCTACGCACTTCGATAAAGTTGGGACACCCACAATGGGAGGGCTGCTAATTCTTGTTTCCGTGTTGCTTTCAACGTTACTTTGGGCTGATTTATCCAATCGTTTTGTGCAGATAACAATTTTCACTTGTTTCTTTTTTGGTGTTATTGGTTGGTGGGATGACTATCAGAAATTGATAAACAAAGACCCTCGAGGTATGGGCTCTTTAAATAAGTTTCTGAGCCAAAGTGTTGTTGCGGCTCTCGCAGCTGCGTTTCTATACCAGACTGCCACTTTACCCATTGAGACTGCATTGACGATTCCATTCTTTAAAGATGTAGCAATCCCGTTGGGGCTATTGTTCTTGCCCCTTACATACTTTGTCATTGTGGGCACCAGTAATGCGGTTAACTTAACCGATGGTTTGGATGGTCTAGCAATCGTACCAACAGCAATGGTGGCCGCTGCTTTAGGCGTGTTCTGTTATCTGTCAGGGAATGCCATTTTCTCTGAGTATTTGGCGATTCCGCAAATCCCTGGAGCAGGCGAAGTGTTGATCTTCTGTACCGCTTTAGTTGGAGCTGGCTTAGGCTTCTTATGGTTTAACACGTATCCCGCGCAAGTGTTTATGGGCGACATTGGATCACTTTCCTTGGGAGCTTCTCTTGGGATTGTTGCTGTTATTGCCCGACAAGAATTAGTTTTATTTATTATGGGCGGGATTTTTGTTCTAGAAACCGTTTCAGTCATCCTGCAAGTTGCGTCGTTTAAGCTAACCGGGAAAAGAATCTTTCGAATGGCTCCCATTCATCATCATTTTGAGCTTAAGGGATGGCCCGAGCCACGCGTCATTGTCCGTTTTTGGATAATCAGCTTGATTCTGGTTCTAATAGGTCTAGCGACTCTGAAGGTGAGATAAAAAATTGAGCCATCATCCGTACAATTCTGATCAGGCAATAGTGAGCCAATATCAGACCGCTACTATTCTAGGGCTAGGAGTTACTGGCTTTAGTGTTGTGCGGTACCTGCATGGATTGGGGTTTGATGTAACAGTCATGGATACGCGGCCGGCGCCTCTTCTGGCATCTGAATTGAAAAGAGACTTCCAAGATGTGAGGCTTGTTCTAGGTGGCTTTGATACAAATGCACTTATTGAATCGTCATTGATTATCATTAGTCCTGGGATCTCCTTGGCTACGCCTGAAGTCCGCGAAGCGAAGCGTGCGGGAGCGCACATTGTTGGCGACATAGAGCTTTTTCTCGAAGCGAACAGTCAGCCGGTGATTGCTATTACCGGTTCTAATGGTAAGAGTACGGTTACCAGTTTGGTTGGTGAGATGTGCGAAGCGGGGGGATTAAAAGCCTTGGTTGCCGGGAATATCGGCCTTCCAGTTCTGGATGCAATCACAGACAATGTGGATTACCAGGTTGCCGTGTTGGAATTGTCTAGTTTTCAATTGGAGACCACTAATACCGTTTCTGCGGACGCTGCGGCGATTCTCAATGTGAGCGCTGATCATTTGGATCGTTATGATTCCATGGGCGACTATTTGTTGGCAAAAGCTCGGATTTTCCGTGGCACTCGCCAAGCAGTTCTGCCACGGCATGACGCCCAATTAGAGCAAGTAACTAATGCGTCTACCAAACTGAGTTTTGCGCTGGATGAACCGGCTAATGATTCTGAATTTGGTGTACAGAGAGTGTCGGGTACTCGTTGGTTGCATAAAGGGAAGCAACGCTTAATGAAACTACGTGATGTTCCATTGATGGGTTTGCACAATATCAAGAATGTCCTAGCGGCGTTTGCGCTGGTCGACTTCTTGAGTCTGCCAGTCACCAGTTTAGTATCCGCAGTAGAAAGTTTTCACGGTTTGCCTCATCGAATGCAAACCATCGCAAATGTTAATCATATTACGTGGGTGAATGACTCCAAAGCAACAAACATTGGCGCGGCTAGTACGGCTCTTCTGAATATTGAAAGCGATATCATCTGGATAGCGGGCGGGCAAGGCAAAGGTGCGGACTTTTCGGAATTAAAAGAAGCAATTACGAGCCAAATTAAATTATTGCTCGTGCTAGGGGAAGACGGTGCCGAACTCCATGATGCGCTGTATGGATCGTTGCCGATAGAGCGAGTTGAAACTATGCGCGAAGCGGTTTTTATGGCTTCCGATTATGCGCTCAATAATTCATCCAGAGACACCGTTGTTTTGCTGTCGCCAGCTTGTGCTAGTTTCGATATGTACCAGAATTATGAAGCGCGTGGCGATGATTTTTCCAGCTTGGTGAGTGATTGGCAAATGCGAGGTGCGGTATGAGCGCGGCAAGTTTGCAAGCAACACGAACGCAGCCACAGTCCAATTCTATTGGTGTCGATTCAACCTTGTTGGGTGTCTTTATTGGATTGTTGATGCTTGGCTTGATCATGGTCTTCTCGTCGACCGTTTCCATGGGAAGCAGAGAGCTAATTATTAACACCAGTCACTTCTGGCGTCAGTTATTACACATGGTTGTCGGTGTCGGAATTACGGTTGTTGTGGCAACAATCCCGGTCTGGGTATGGCAGCGAAGCAGCGTTGTATTACTGGTACTTACCCTTTTGTCACTCGCAATGCTGCTGATTGTCGGTGTTGAAGTCAATGGTAGTCAGCGTTGGTTATCAATTGGTGGGTTTAGATTGCAGCCCGCCGAGTTCGCTAAGTTGGCGATGGTCATTTATGCGGCAAGTTACCTGACAAGGAAACAGGCACAGATACAACAGTTTACGCAGGGTATTCTGAATATTGGAATGGTCTTGGCATTGTTAGGTTTTTTACTATTGCTACAACCCGACTTTGGTAGTTTCTTTGTGATTACGGCGGCGGTTGGATTGATGATGTTCTTAGGCGGAATTAGGATTTCGCATACCCTATTATGTTTAAGCCTTGCGGCCTTGGTGATGTTTTTCTTAGTGGGGATGTCTGAGTATCGCATGGCGAGGGTCATGAGCTTTCGCAATCCGTGGGCAGACCCGTTTGATACTGGGTTTCAGCTTACACAAGCGCTTATCGCGGTAGGTCGAGGAGAGATATTTGGCGTAGGCCTCGGAGCTAGTATCCAAAAATTGTATTACCTTCCGCATGCAAATAATGATTTTATCTTGGCGGTCATTGGCGAGGAACTCGGTTTGCTGGGGATCTTGCTAGTGATATCTTTGTTTGCTCTACTGTTGCACCGCGCGTTGGTGATAGCGCGTGCTGCTGAATTGATCGGCCGCATTTATGCGGCGCGTTTAGCGCAAGGTGTTGGGTTTTTGTTGGTCTTTCAAGCGGTGATAAATATTGGGGTGAATCTCGGCGTGCTGCCGACTAAAGGTTTAACCCTGCCGTTCATCAGTTATGGTGGAAGTAGCATGCTGGTTTGCTGCGCTGCCATGGGTTTATTGTTCGCAGTAGACCGTCAAACTCGTATGCGTGAGGGTCTGAAGTGATGAACTCGAGCACTAAACGACTTTTAGTAATGGCTGGCGGCACCGGTGGGCATGTCTTTCCTGCGCTCTCAGTGGCAAACCAAGTACGCGAAAATGGCGCAGAGGTTTCATGGCTGGGTACCCGACGTGGGATTGAATCTCGCGTCGTACCTGCAAGTGGAATTGAAATTCATTGGGTTGATGTTGAAGGCTTAAGAGGCAAAGGTATTGCCAGTTGGTTGCAAGCTCCGTTCAAGCTTATCTATGCAATTGGTCAGAGTATTCGTGCAATACGCGTTGTTCAGCCGGATTGTGTTCTGGGCATGGGCGGCTTTGCGTCAGGGCCAGGTGGGGTTGCTGCTTGGTTGATGCGTAAACCTCTCATTGTTCATGAACAAAATGCGGTTGCGGGATTAACTAATACTTACCTTGCAAAAATTTCCAGTCGAGTGCTGTCGGGGTTCCCGAATGTCAAAGGTCTCCCTAAAGAGACTACTTGGGTAGGAAATCCAGTGAGGTCCGAAATAGTTAAAAGCCACAATGATAGATCAGGGTCTAAGATTAATGTCTTAGTACTGGGTGGTAGTCAAGGTGCTCGTTCACTTAACCTTCATTTGCCGAAGGTATTTGCAAACCAAGATGTAGATTTCAATATATGGCATCAGACTGGTCGTGGGAATTCGACAGATGTGACTGCTGCATACTGTTCTCTAGATGTAGAAGCGAAAATAACAGAATTTATTGAAGAAATGGCAATCGCTTATGAGTGGGCAGACCTGTTGGTTTGCCGTGCTGGTGCAATGACAATTGCTGAATGCTGTGCTGCAGGTAAGCCAGCAATTTTGGTTCCTTTCCCACATTCGGCTGGTGATCATCAACAGATTAACGCTGAGTTTCTCGAAACTGTAGGTGGCGCAATCGTTGTTAAAAATGAAGAGTTGGAACAAGCATCTATGTCGAATGCACTAGGTGACTTGCTCAAAGATAAATCTAAGCTTGCACAAATGGGGGACGCGGCCTTTACATTGCATAAAGCGAATGCAGTAAGGAACGTCGCAACTGTATGCGAGGAGTTTTTGCATGCGTAATCGAGTTAAAAACATTCACTTTGTTGGAGTTGGTGGCAGCGGAATGTCGGGTATTGCTGAAGTGCTAGTCAATCTGGACTTCAATGTTAGCGGTTCTGATATGAACGACAGTCCGGTTATTAGTCGCCTGAAGCAAGCCGGTGTGAAAGTGGCGATTGGTCATGATGTGGATAACATACTCCACTCAGACGTGGTGGTGGTTTCGTCTGCAATTGACGAAAGCAACCCAGAAGTGAGTGGTGCATTAGAAAGAAATATTCCAGTAATTCCTCGAGCTGAAATGCTCGGTGAGCTGATGCGTTTCCAGCAGGGTATTGCGGTTGCAGGAACGCATGGTAAAACCACGACGACAAGCTTGGTCTCGGCTATTTTGATCGCCGGTGGCTTAGACCCCACATTCGTAGTCGGTGGACTAATAAATAGTGCAGGAGTCAATGCAAAGCTTGGTCAAGGTGAGTACTTGGTTGCTGAAGCCGACGAAAGTGATGCGTCCTTCTTGAATTTAAAACCAGAAATGGCGGTGGTAACCAATATAGATGAAGATCATATGGTGACCTATCAGGGTGATATGGCTACCTTGAAAAGGACCTTCGTAGCGTTTCTACAAAACCTACCATTTTATGGCTTGGCAGTCCTATGCGAGGACGATGCTAATGTTAGGTCGATTCGCGATCAGATACATAAGCCGATGGTTAGTTATGGTTTCAACGAAGAGTCAGATTACCGTGCATACGATGTTTCGCAAAGCGGGACACGAATGTCGTTTAAAGTTTCGCGACCTCTAAATGCCAAAGATCTTTCAATCGAGTTGGCTATCCCAGGTAACCACAATGTATTGAATGCCTTAGCGGCGATTGCCATAGCGAGCCATTTGGAAGTTGGCGATGAAGCGATAATGACCGGTCTACAGGAATTTCAAGGAATAGGGCGTCGTTTTCAGATATTTGGCGAACTAAAACTCAATAATAAACGTGTGACACTCGTCGATGATTATGCGCACCATCCAGTAGAGCTAGCGGCAACACTAAGTGCTGCTGAGGGTTGCTGGGAAGAACGGCGAATTATTGCTGTGTTTCAACCACACCGATATAGCCGTACCTACGACCTTTTTGATGATTTTGTTCAAGTTCTAACCGAGCAACCAAACCTCTTGGTTTGTGAAGTCTATCCTGCTGGCGAAGAACCTATAAGCGGAGCGAGTGCGAAGTCTTTGTGTCAGGCAATTCGTGTACGCGGTGCGAGTAACCCAATTTTCGTGCCCGAACTTGATGATTTAGAATCTGTGTTGGCACCTATCGTTGAAGATGGAGACGTTATTCTAACCATGGGTGCTGGAAGTATTGGTAAAGCGTCTCAACAATTGTTTGCGAAGTTAGCTAAGGAGGGTGGTGTATGACAAGCCGTTCCAATGCTGATTTTGGTAAGGTCGCTGTGCTGCTTGGCGGGATTTCGGCTGAGCGTGAGGTCTCGTTGAAAAGCGGTGCCGCTGTTCTAAAGGCGTTATTGGCGCAGGGAATAGATGCGCACGCAGTAGACGCGGACCCATCAACTATTGGAAGTTTGAGAGACATGGGTTTTGATCGTGCTTTCAATATTTTGCACGGACGCTGGGGCGAAGATGGTGTGGTTCAAGGTGCTTTAGAGTCAATTGACATGCCTTACACAGGAAGC
Organism: uncultured Arenicella sp.; assembly: GCA_905479805.1. Lineage (GTDB taxonomy): Bacteria > Pseudomonadota > Gammaproteobacteria > Arenicellales > Arenicellaceae > Arenicella. The sequence goes on along the minus strand of CAJQNY010000100.1, from coordinate 11,542 downwards.
TCTGTGTTGGGTAGTGCATTATCGATGGATAAAGTTCGCAGCAAGCAGGTATGGCAGGCCATTGGGTTGCCAACGGCGCAATTTAAAGTATTACATACAGAGCAAGACTTGGATGGCCTGATAGAGGAAATCGGTTTGCCATTATTCCTCAAGCCAGCGTGCGAAGGTTCGAGTGTTGGAGTTGGTAAAGTTGAATCAGCGGATGATTTACTTGAGGCCTATAGAGCTACGGCTCTGGTGGGTGATGATGTGCTTGCGGAAAAATTCATGTCGGGTGCTGAGTTAACGGTCGGTATTCTAGATAATAGGGCACTGCCCGTCGTGAGGATGCAGACCACAAACACCTTTTATGATTACCAAGCGAAATATCATTCGGATGAAACTCAATACTTTTGCCCTGCTGGTTTAAGTGAAGATTTAGAGCGGGATGTTCGTCGTTTAGCTGAGCGTGCTTTCACTTCTTTGGCTTGCGAAAGCTGGGGGAGAGTTGATGTAATGCTGGATGAGCATCAGCAACCGGTGCTGTTGGAAGTGAATCCTATACCAGGGATGACTGATCATAGTTTAGTCCCAATGGCTGCTGCGGCCGTTGGCATCAGTTTTGAAGAATTGGTAGTTAGAATTTTAGAGGCAAGCTTATGAGCCCTAAATTGACGATTAAAGCGGCACACAGGTCAAAGCGTGCGCTCGCGAACCAAGAGAGCGCGGCGCAACAAATGCGGCTTAAGAGACTTGGTAGAGCCAGTTTGTTATTAATAGCAACAACCATGTCTTTTGCGGCAATCGGTTTACTGTTAGTTGATCAACTCTACCGGCCTGATGCGTTTGTCATCGATCAGTTGAAAATTAAGGGCAGCTTCCAGCACTTGGAGCCGAGTGACATTGAAAGTCAGGTTAATTCAATTGAATTGGGTAACTTTTTCTCAATCAAACTCCCGGAGATCAAACAGCGGATTGAATTAATGCCGTTGGTGCAGTCAGCAGAGGTTCGTCGAGAATGGCCAAACACCTTAATGGTTCATATAAAGGAACAGCGACCTGTCATGCGTTGGAAGCAAGATAAGTGGGTAAACAAACAGGGTGAGGTCGTTGATCTTCCCGTTGAAGTGTCGTTATCAAACCCAGTTCAGTTGTCAGGCAATGAAAGTGACTCCGCCGAAATGTTGCGACAAGCGTTAGTGTGGATGCCACGTTTTAAGCAAAGTGGGCTTGCGCTTCGCTCTTTGTCATTAACTGATAGCCAAGCATATAGTTTGTTGATTGAAGACAAGGCGCAAGCTACTGAGTTTGACTTATTGTTGGGGCGCATAGATGTCGAACAAAGGTTGAGAAGATTTTTGGCTTTGTTTGATTACCAATATCGTGACAACAATCTCAAATTGGAGCGGGTTGATGCGCGATATCCAGACGGAATTGCTGTTCGTTCACAGGAAACTGATCTTGGTGAATCTCTTGCATCGAGTGAAAGTCGCCAAACGCTAACTGAAGATTCCCAACTAGGAAATCGATTATGAGTAGAAAAGACGAAAACAAGCTAATTGTCGGTCTTGATATTGGTACGTCCAAAGTGTTGGCTATTGTGGGCGAGGTCAATGCCGATAACGAAGTTGAGATTATTGGTTATGGGCATCACCCAGCAACAGGCATGCGTAAAGGGGTTGTAGCGAACATTGAAGAGACCGTGACTGCAATACAACGAGCGGTAGAAGAAGCCGAGCTAATGGCTGGTTGCCAAATTTACTCGGTGTACGCGGGTATTGCTGGCGCACACATTAATAGCTTCAATTCAAATGGGGTTGTGGCTGTACGCGATAGCGAGGTCGATCAAAATGATGTTGATCGTGTGATCGAATCCGCAAAGGCGGTAGCGATTCCCAATGACCAAACCATCCTTCACGTTTTGCCGCAGGAATACATCATTGACGGACAAGAAGGAATTCGCCACCCGATTGGGATGAACGGTATTCGTCTTGAAGCCAATTTGCATATGGTTACGGCCTCTGTGAGTTCGGAGAAAAATATAGAAAAGTGCATCAGACGCTGCGGGCTTGAGGTTGACGATATTATCTTGGAGCAGCTTGCTTCGTGCGAATCTGTTCTAACAGAAGACGAAAAAGAGCTCGGTGTCTGTTTAGTAGATATCGGTGGAGGAACCACAGATATCGCTGTTTATTCTGAGGGTGCAATTCGTCATACCGCGGTAATTCCTGTCGCAGGTGATCAAATCACTAACGACATTGCGATAGCCCTGAGGACGCCTACAGCCGCGGCCGAGGAACTTAAAAAACGCTACGGCTGTGCGTTACGACAGTTAGCGGCTGCTGATGAAAGTATTGAAGTGCAGAGTGTTGGTGACAGACCGCCTCGTAAGTTATCCAAACAAACATTGGCTGAAGTAGTTGAGCCACGCATTGAAGAATTATTCGAGTTAATCAAAGTAGACCTTAGGCGCAACGGGTTTGAGCACTTGATCCGTTCTGGCGTCGTTTTGACTGGAGGAAGCTCGAAGATGGAAGGGATGATCGAACTAGCAGAGGAAATATTTCATGTTCCGGTGCGTTTGGGTATGCCGAAATATCTTGGCGGCTTGAGTGAAGTCGTTAAAAACCCGATTTACTCGACCGGAGTTGGTCTAGTTCAGTTCGGTCATGGGAACCAGAGTATGCAACGCAAAGTCGTTGTCAAAGAATCTAGAACCAGTGTTATTTGGCAGCGTGTCAAACACTGGTTTCAAGGTAATTTTTAGTTTTATTAATAACGGGAGATACAGAAATGTTTGAACTTTTAGATACGATAGATCAGCAGGCGGTGATTAAAGTCGTCGGCGTCGGCGGTGGAGGCGGCAATGCTGTTAATTACATGCAGCAAAGTGCTATTGAAGGTGTTGAGTTTATCAATGCGAATACCGATGTGCAGGCACTACAGAGTTCTGAGTGCAGCACAATATTGCAATTGGGCTGCAATCTAACCAAAGGTTTAGGTGCCGGTGCAGACCCAGATGTCGGTAGACAAGCAGCCATAGAGGATCGAGAGCGAATTGCGGAAGCGTTGGCTGGATCAGATATGATTTTTATCACGGCAGGCATGGGTGGGGGAACCGGAACTGGTGCGGCTCCAGTTATTGCTGAGATCGCTCGGGATATTGGTGCACTCACGGTTGCCGTTGTTACTCGACCTTTCAAGTTCGAGGGTGCTCGGCGTGACAAATTAGCGGAACAAGGTTTGAAGCTATTGAGAGAATCTGTTGACTCGCTTATCACTATTCCTAATGAGAAGCTATTAGAGGTAATGGGTAAAGAGGCCTCACTTCAGGATGCGTTTGCGATGGCCAATGATGTTCTTAGAAATGCGGTGCAAGGTATCTCAGAGCTGATTACCAGCCCTGGGTTAATTAACGTTGACTTCGCTGATGTGAAGACGGTTATGTCCGAAATGGGTCAAGCTATGATGGGCGCAGCGTCAGCTACCGGTGCTACCCGCGCATCTGAAGCTGCGCGTAACGCATTAAGTAGCCCGTTACTTGAAGATACCAACATTAAAGGTGCTAAAGGTATTTTGGTGAATGTAACTGCAGGGCCTGATCTGTCAATTGGTGAGTTTGGTGAGGTGGGCGGTATGATTCGCGATATGGCCTCTGAAGATGCCACGGTGGTCATCGGCACTTCAATTGATCCAGAAATGAAAGACGAGCTACGCGTAACAATGGTGGCGACGGGTATTCAGGAAGGGGTCGTGCAAGATGCTCAGCCTCAAAAGTACGCAGTCGTTCAACCTGTTGCTAAAGCGGTAGGTAGCAGTTACGAGCCGAATGCAAATGAGCCCGAGCCTTCAATGCTTTCAAGGAGTCGGATGGGTGGAGCAGATGAGTTACCGTTGTTTGATTCAGAGGGTGATAGTCGTTTAGATGTTCCAACTTTTTTACGTCGGCAAGCCGACTAGAGTAAGGTGCTTTAGTGTTAAGGTTGCTACTCTAGATGACGGAGTTAAGAGCTTTGAATGAGCTTTCAAGCATTGGGCTGATTAATTAGGTTGAAAAACGCCCGTGGCCGCTAAATTATGAGGAATCATCGGATCATTAATACTAGTCCCGAAACCTACACAATTACTCCCGTTTCGTGTAGGATTCGGCGATTAGTTCCAATGTTTTGTTACAATTGTTGACTTAGTGCTGTGTAATTCAGTGCCATGCAGCAATTTAAATTCGATTTCATAGCGCCATGCTGTTAGGTTAGGACAGAAGGCTGACTCATTTGACTGTTTAATAGCTGAATGCTCTTAAATAGTTGAAGATTCTTAAATAGTTGAAGACTCTTAAGAAAAGTTGAAGACTCTTAAGAAAAAAGGCAACATTATGCGTTTTACCTTACAAAATTAATGATTACACAAAGAACTCTTAAAAATGTAATTCGTGCAACCGGGGTTGGCTTGCACACTGGAGAAAAGGTTTATCTAACTCTTAGGCCTGCGCCCGTGGATACTGGCGTGGTGTTTCGTCGTGTGGATCTTGATCCTGTTGTTGAGCTTTATGCGAAACCTGAGCGAGTTGGCGATACTCGACTATCTACAGCATTGCGGGAAGGGGATGTTTCGGTCTCCACCGTTGAGCATTTAATGTCGGCTTTGGCTGGGCTGGGAATTGACAATGTTTATGTGGAGCTGACCTCTCCAGAAGTCCCTATCATGGATGGTAGCGCGGCACCTTTCGTATTCCTAATTCAATCGGCCGGTGTTATTGAACAAAACGCGCCTAAGAAATTTATTCGTGTTATTAAGCCTGTACGCATTGAAGAAGATGATAAATGGGCGATGTTTGAACCTTTTGAGGGTTTTAAGGTATCGTTTTCGATAAATTTTGATCACCCCATTTTTGCGAAATCCCCTCAACAGGCGACAGTTGACTTCTCAACGACCTCCTTTGTTAAAGAGGTAAGCCGTGCAAGGACGTTCGGTTTTATGCATGAGGTTGAGGCTTTGCGCGAAGCGGGCCTTGCCCTTGGCGGAAGCCATGACAATGCAATTGTCATGGACTCCTATTCCATATTGAACGATGACGGCTTGCGCTACGAAGATGAGTTCGTCAAACACAAAATTTTAGATGCTATCGGCGACCTTTATTTGTTAGGTCATCCGTTGATTGGTGCTTTTAGTGCCTATAAGTCCGGCCATGCTCTAAACAATAAATTACTACGTGCGCTGGTTTCTCAACCTGATTGTTGGGAACTGGTCACTTTTGATGATCCAGCCGATGCGCCGATTGCATTTATGCACTTGGCTACCGCATAGAGTCATAAAACGTAAACTGAATTAATATAATAATAAAGGTTTTACTTAGATTAGAACCGCCCGTTAGAGAATACCGTTAGATTGACTAACGGATTATAAACTTTTGAGAGTTTTGGCGAGTTTCGCTAGTGAAGTTGCTAGTGATTCGTTGGTCACGAGCTTTTGGCAATTTTCAATTGCCTGGAGTGAATTGGAGGATAGTTTTCGTTGCGTATTCGAAACGATTGCATAGTCTGTTGTATCTTCTTTGGTTTGTTGATCTGCTTTTTTGCTCATTGAGTACTGATGAGCAGAAGGTTTGATGCGTATCGTAAGCTTCTCTATTTCTGTGAAGCCATCATGACGAATCGAATCAAGCAGGTTTTGTTGTTGTTGTTTTATTTGTGAAGCAACAATGGCATTCGAGCAATTCAAAGTTAGCGTATTGTGTTGGATGCTGCCAAGCTGGGCGCCTTTGATGCAGTCGACGGATAACTTTTCTTCAGTTACTGCATGATTAAGCCATTTTGACCAAGCGGGAGTTAATTTGACAAGCGTAGCTTGAGAAGAGTTGAGTTGTTGCAGAATCGGCAGGCGACGCATCAAATCACTTACTGTGCGACTTACTCGCTTGTTGTTTGTACCAAGAGTTTTGGAATTGTTAAGGTTTTCAAAATTTTTTTTCATATTGACTGGCACATGCATGTCTTAGATTGAAAGTTTCAAGTCTGGACGCGTTGCATTAATTAGATGGCTGTTAGGATAACTTATGATGGTTATACTGAGTGGCTTTCCAGAGTTTAGACGAATATCGTAATTTAGATTAGGCTTATTTTGAAAATAATATTTGTAAAAGATAGCACCGCAAAGAACGGCGCATTGTGTTTTTCAGGACCAAAATTAATATTGGGTGGAGCTTTTGCTTTGATAGGCCTACCAATTGTATTAGGTCTTGTAAGTTATTGGACAGTTTCAAGCATAGATCGTTCGCTTAATCCGTTCGTGGATCCTGAGTATAGAATCGCGGTCGAAGGTCGGGTGAATGACCAACAAATGGAAATCGAAAAAACGCGAGACTATGTCAGACAGCATATGGATGTTCTTGGGCGACGTATTGGGAGTCTACAAGCGCAGGTTTCTAGGATTAATGCTGTTGAAATGCGACTAGCCAGTGCCACAGGAATTGATTTGGAGGATTTCCAGTTTGATCAGGATCCACCTATAGGCGGTCCAGATGCTGAGTCGGAAGTTGACTCAGAACAAGTTGACATAGAAAACGCAATCGTGGCAATTGAAAATGAGCTGGCATTACGTGAATCAGAAGTTGCAGCGGTAGACTTTCTATTGTCTCGAAGGAATTTGCAATCACAACAGACCCCAGCAGGTTGGCCAGTTGAAAAGGGCTGGGTGTCCTCTAACTTCGGGAGTCGGATGCATCCAATGACCGGCAAGAAGCAATTTCATCGTGGCGTTGATATCCCTGGAAAGCTAGGTGCCGAAGTTTTGGCGGTTGCAGACGGCGTTGTTACCAGATCAATCAAGAGTGGTAATTATGGTTGGCTGGTCGAGATCGATCATGGTGATGACTACACAACCTTGTATAGTCATAATCGTGTAAACCTTGTGAAGGAAGGAGAAACGGTAATTAAGGGACAGGCCGTGGCACAAATAGGGTCGACAGGGCGTTCTACCGGGCCTCACGTGCACTTCGAAGTATTGAAGAAGGATCGTCACATTAACCCCGTGAAGTACCTTTACAAAAAGGGTTGAAATTGAGGGCGCGATTATAGTGTCCAATATTAGAAACATTAAGCTGGATGAGAAGGGCTCCGCAGAGCCCTTTTTTATGGGCTTGGATGCCTAGTTTCGGCCCAAAACATTTGCAGTAAAAAAACCTAAGCCTGAATGCCATACCTACTTGGAATTTATGATTAAAGCCTTATACTTACTGCTGCTGAGCTGGGTAGGATCGTAGTTTCCATCCATTAATGTAGGCATCTTTATTTGGGTCAGTGTACAGCTGACGCAACACAAATTAGGTTCTTCTGGCCTAAGTTAAATTTTACGAAGGAATTATTGTGTTAAAAAAAATATTCGGTAGTCGAAATGACCGTTTGATCCGCAAAATGATGAAGCGGGTCAAGATCATCAACGACCTGGAAGAACAATTTCAAGCATTGAATGATGAGCAACTCAAAGCCAAAACGATAGAGTTCCGCGAACGTTTAGAAGGCGGTGAGCCTCTAGATAGTTTGCTTTCAGAAGCGTTTGCAGCTGTGCGTGAAGCATCTGTCAGAACTCTAGGTCTCCGTCATTACGATGTACAGATGATCGGTGGAATGGTTCTGCATAGCGGGAAGATATCCGAAATGCGGACTGGTGAAGGAAAAACATTGATGTCGACTCTGGCTGCGTATCTGAATGCGTTGGTTGGCAGTGTTCACGTGGTTACGGTTAACGACTATCTGGCAACACGTGATGCCGCTTGGATGGCAAAGGTCTACAACTTTTTAGGCTTATCTGTCGGTGTTATTGTTTCAAATCAAGACCCTCAAGCAAAGCAAGAAGCCTACCAGAGCGATATTGTTTATGGTACCAATAATGAGTTCGGTTTTGATTATCTCCGTGACAATATGGCTTTTTCCGCGGATCAAAAAGCTCAACGAGATTTAAGTTTCGCTATTGTCGATGAGGTGGATTCAATCCTAATTGATGAAGCCCGAACTCCGTTGATAATTTCGGGACCAGCGGATACTAAAGCGGATGTCTATGCCAAGATTGATGTAATTGTCCCTCAATTAAAAAAGCAAGAGCACAGCGCCGAGGAAATTCAAACGCTCGTTGACAAGGCCAAGCAGGCAGCGAAGACGAGTTTAGGTGAGCACGCCACGGCAGATGATATTGCGCTCGCAGTTACGAATGCTGAAGCAGCCGAAGCCAAAAAATTGAACGGTGACTATATTGTCGATGAAAAATCTAAACAGGCCCACCTAACCGAAGAGGGTCATGAAAAAGCCGAAGAGTTATTGGTTAAGATTGGTGTGTTGCCTGAAGACGCAAGCCTTTATGACGTAGGCAGTATTGCGTTACTTCACCATCTTTATGCTTCAATCCGAGCTCATACTTTATTTAAGAAAGACATCGATTATGTCATTCAAGATAACCAAATTGTTATCGTTGATGAGTTTACCGGGCGAATGATGTCTGGTCGACGTTGGTCAGACGGCTTGCATCAAGCCATTGAAGCTAAGGAAAAAGTAGAAATTCAAAGAGAGAACCAGACTTTAGCTGGCATTACATTCCAGAATTACTTCCGTTTGTATGACAAGCTATCAGGAATGACAGGAACGGCTGACACGGAAGCGGTGGAGTTTCATGAAATTTATTCTTTGGAGGTTGTGGTTATACCGACGGCCAAAGACATGATTAGGATAGATCAAGCAGATGTCATTTTTAGAACGATGCAGGAGAAATTTGATTCAATTGTAGAGGATGTCAAGGAGCGCCACGATAATGGCCAACCAGTACTGCTTGGAACCGCATCAATTGAAGTCTCTGAACTTCTTTCAAAAGAGTTTGATCGGAAAAAGATAGATCACGAAGTTTTAAACGCCAAACAACATGAGCGAGAAGCACAGGTTATTGCGAAGGCTGGGCGACCTGGCGCAGTTACAATTGCAACGAACATGGCTGGTCGTGGTACGGATATTGTTTTAGGCGGAAACCTTGAAATGAGGCTAGAGGGAGTTGAATCCCCCGCTAAGCGTGAGGCCTTAGAGGCTGAATGGGAGCAAGACCACCAGAAAGTGTTAGAGAGTGGAGGGCTATATGTGATTGGCACCGAACGTCACGAATCTCGCCGCATTGACAATCAATTGCGTGGTCGCTCCGGACGTCAAGGTGACCCGGGTGAAACCCGTTTCTTCCTATCCATGGACGATCCGTTAATGCGCATTTTTGGGTCTGAGAGAATTTCAGGCATGATGCAACGCGTTGGCATGGAAGAGGGTGAGGCTATCGAAAGCCGTTTAGTATCCAGAGTTATCGAGAACGCTCAGCGGAAGGTAGAGGGTCATAACTTTGATATTCGTAAACAGCTTCTTGAATACGACGACGTTTCGAATGAACAAAGAAAGTTGGTGTATTCAGAACGAAATGAGCTCATGTCTACAGACGATGTTTCTGAAAATGTAGGCGAGATGAGAGAGGAAGTGGTTGATTTGATCATCGATCGAACGATTCCTCCACAAAGTCTTCCAGAACAATGGGATATTGATCAGCTTGAGGAGGACTTACGCCTTGAGTTCGGCGTGACGTTGCCTGTGAGTGATTGGTTGGACGAAGATAAATCATTGTATGAAGATACCTTGAGAGATCGAATTTTAGAAGAAGTCGAAACGACCTACAAAGCTAAGGAAGAAAAGTACGGTACTGAAATTATCCGGCATTTGGAAAAAGTTATTATGTTGCAAACGTTGGATACTCAATGGAAGGAACATTTGGCGGAAATGGATTATTTGAGACAGGGTATAGGACTGCGTAGTTACGCACAGAAAAACCCAAAACAGGAATATAAACGTGAGGCATTCGACATGTTCACGGCGATGTTGGATCGAGTTAAGAGTGAGGTAGTGACAGTGCTTGCTAAAGTACAACTTCGAGAAGAGTCCGATATTGAAGACTTGGAGCGGCGTCAGCAAGAATCTCAAAGAGACATTGAGCTCCAGCATGCAAATGCAAATGAGATGCAGGGTGGTGACGCTTCATCTGGGGGTCAAAATTCTCCTTTTATACGTGATGAACCTAAGATTGGTCGTAACGAACCGTGTCACTGTGGCTCTGGGAAAAAGTTCAAACAGTGTCATGGGAAGTTAAACTAAGCCTTACATAGATATTTAGAATATGGCCGTTGGATTAGAAGCCCCAGAGAGATTACTGCCGGTTGAGGGAGTCACTCTTGCAGCGTTTCCTGCAGGAATTAAGTATTCTGAAAGGAATGATTTGCTGCTACTCAGCCTTATTGAAGGGACAACCGTCGCCGGTGTGTTCACGAGCAATAAATTCTGCGCGGCTCCAGTACATATAGCGCGCAAGCACCTGGAATCAGGCCATATCAGAGCGCTCCTTATCAACTCAGGCAATGCAAATGCGGGTACAGGCACTTTGGGGCATGAAAATGCTTTGGATTGCTGTTCCGTGACGGCTGATATGTTGGGCATCAATGAAAACCAGGTGCTGCCATTTTCGACTGGCGTAATCGGGGAGCAGCTTCCTATGGAAAGGGTGCTAGCGGGTATTGCAGAGCTCAGAAAAACCGAGAATGAATGTGATTGGGTGTCTGCAGCTAAAGCGATTATGACGACGGATACCGTTGCTAAAGGGGTCAGTGAAACTGTGGATATTGACGGGACCTTAATCACAATCACTGGGATAGCGAAGGGTTCCGGCATGATATGCCCAGATATGGCTACCATGCTGTCTTACGTGGTGACAGATGCGAATATATCGACTCCTGCATTGCAACAGATACTAATAAGAGGAACTGACGCTAGCTTCAATAGAATCACGGTAGATTCCGATACGTCAACTAACGATGCGCTAATATTGGCCGCGACAGGCGCGAGCCCGTTGCCAGAAATTTCTGATGTCGAATCGACAGCAGCAATGGAGTTCAGCGTCGCTCTACAAAACGTTCTAATAAAGTTGGCTACATCAGTTATTCGCGATGCGGAAGGGGCCACCAAATTTGTTACTGTCAAAGCGACCGATGGGAAAAGTGAATCAGACTGTGAAGCTATTGCATATTCCGTAGCGCATTCGCCATTAGTGAAAACCGCCTTATTCGCAAGTGATCCTAATTGGGGACGAATCTTGATGGCGGTTGGTAAGGCGCCCGTTGAAGAATTGAATGTTGATATTATTGACGTACAGATAAATGGCGTTCAGTTAGTTAAACAAGGACAACCCGCCGACGGATATACCGAAGAGAGTGGAAAGCTTGCTTTTTCAGAGCCTGAAATAGAAATTACAATCTGTTTAAACGCTGGGTCATCGTCTTACCATGTTTGGACGTCTGACTTGTCTTCCGAGTACGTGAGTATTAATGCTGACTATCGCAGTTGATGCCGCAAAAATGAATTATGCCTATAAAGCGTATTGAAGTTGCTGTTGGAATAGTCTGGAATGATATCCAGCAAGTTCTTGTAGGTCAGCGAATCGTTAAAGACAGTTACTTTGGGAAATGGGAATTTCCCGGTGGTAAGTTGGAAGCGGGCGAGTC